>CAIXMD010000094.1 GCA_903920415.1 uncultured Desulfomonile sp. | reverse complement strand
CTGTGAGAAAACTGAATGGGGTGCCAATGTGGAAGCGGCAATCAAAGAAATAGGGAAAGCCACGGGTTTCGAGCCGCAGGTGAGCATTCTCTATGCCGCTAAGGCCCCTGACCTCTCCTCCGAGGTCCAGAGCCTCCTGGCCCCCAAACCTGGGACCATGCTTTTCGCCGGCTACGGTGCCGACGCGATCCTGATGATAAAAACCCTCAAGTCTCAAAAAGCGAAACCAAGGGTAGTTTGGGGACAGAATGCCGGATTTGAAAGCCCCGAGTTCCTCTCCTCCCTAGGTGATGATGTTGTCGGGATTCTTACCCGTACGGTGTTTAGTCCCAGGGTAGGCGAGGTTAAAAAGGTGGCTCAACAGGTCAACGATATGTATAGAGCCAAGACCGGCCGAGATTTGAGCGGAGCCTCAGCACGCGCGTTCACGGCCTTTCAGACCTGGATCTACGTTCTGGAAAAAGCCGGTTCCACAAAGCCTGAAGATATACAGAAGGCTGCCAATGAGATCAAGATAGACGCAGCCGAACTGATCGTTCCCTGGGCGGGGATTAAGTTCACCACAAGCGGAGTCGACATCGGTCAGAACGAGCTGGGAACCGGTATGATCGGCCAGTACCAGAAAGGAAAGGATGGCAAGATCACCCTCGAAATCGTGTATCCGTTCGAATTAGCAACTGCTGACATGATTTACCCTATTAAGGGATGGTAGGATGGCTAGAGATCTCCCAGGTTGCAAGAAGTAATTGATCGCGGTCCACATTCCCAGCAGGGCTCACGAAAGTGCTGGTCTGTCTTCCTCTGAACAGTGCCTCCAAAGCCGATATTATTATGGATGAATTGTTGCTTCAAATAGTCAGGGCGGTAGTCTCAGGGCTTATGATGGGGCTGGTTTTTGGCCTCGTAGCCTTGGGCTTGACCATCATTTTCGGAGTCATGGATATCGTAAACTTTGCCCATGGCGAGTTCCTGATGATCGGCATGTATGCCGGCTTGCTTACTGCAACGGGTTTCAAGGTGGACCCTCTTGTCGGGTTACCTGTAGGAGCGGTGTTCGGGTTTTTGCTAGGTGTGATGTGTTATTACGGGCTGGTACGTTTCCTGTTACGCGGGCCAGTGGTGGCTCAGCTTTTTGGGACTTTCGGCCTGATGCTTTTTTTGCGAAACCTGGCACTATTGATCATGGGCGCTGATCCCCGGAGCGTCCACCAGGGAATACTTGTCGGCAAGTCCTTTGTCTTGGGCCCGGATATCATAATAGAGATGACCAAACTGGCCGCCGGGATTTTGTCGGTTGTAGCGTTTATCTCAATGTGGTGGTTGCTCAACAGGACCCGCGTGGGCATGGCTCTCACCGCTACGGCTCTGGACGCCCAAGCGGCCCGGTACATGGGTATACCTACCGAGAAAATGAATGCTTTGGCATGGGGACTTGGTGGTGCTACCGTTGCCATGGCCGGCGCTTTGTTGGTGAATTTCTGGCCCGTAGAGCCAAACGTGGGCCTTCTTTTCACCATGATCGCCTTCGCAACGGTTGCTCTTGGCGGTTTCGGTTCCATCTCCGGCGCAGCAGTTGCAGGCTTGATCGTCGGGGTGCTGATCAACATCGCCCCTATCTGGGATGCTATTAACTTATTCACCGGCATTGAAGGCCTCAAGGGTCTCCAAATCCACCAGTTCAAATATTCTTTTGTTTACTTAACTTACTTTCTCATCATGGTCTTTAGGCCTCGGGGGCTCTTCGGTTGGAAGCACTGAAAATCGCTTTTGATTTCTCTGATTTCCCCAAGAGTGATCTTTGTGTGGCAGGGGCAGTGGGACTGTTCTTGCTCATATTCCCGACCTTGCCTCATTCCAGCTTTGCTATGGCAACCATGATTCAGTTCCTCATGTTCTCCGTTTACGGCATGGGTTGGAATACCATCGGAGGCTATGGCGGCCAGGTTGACTTAGGCAAGGCCCAGTATGTGGGAATCGGCGCCTACACTACGGCGGTTATGATGATACGATGGGACATCCCCTTCTGGATGTCACTGCCCGTGGGCATGGGACTGGCGGTTTGCTGGAGCTTTATCATCGGCTATCCCCTGTTTCGACTCAGAGGGCATTACTTTGCGATTGCCACCATCGCCACTTCATTAATATTGAAGGATCTCTTCGAGTCCTGGTCATTTATTGGCGGGGCAAGGGGCCTTAAAATTCCTGTTAAGGGCGAGATGCCTAATTTTCTTTATCTTCAATTCCAACAAGACTATTACTACTATTACATTATACTCGTTTTCTTTTTCATTGGACTCCTGTACATGAACTGGTTTCGCCAGGGACGTTTGGGGTATCAACTCCGATCTATCAAGGACAATGAAGAGGTAGCCCGTAGTCTGGGCATCGACGCCCACTGGGCCAAGATCAAAGCCTACGCCATTGCAACTGCTTTTGTGGCCGCGGTGGGATCTTTCCATGCCTGCTACAATTTCAATATCGAGCCCGAAGACACGATGAGCCTGGACCTGTCGGTGCTTATCGCACTCATGGCCATGCTGGGGGGAGCAGGCAGCCTTTGGGGCCCGATCATAGGAGCAGCAGTCCTTGTACCCATGAAGAATTATCTGGGCGCCTGGTTCGGCGCTAAAGCCGGGCTCGCAGGGCTGGACCTGATTATTTATTCGGGGATTATCATGCTTATTGCCGCTTTTGAGCCCAGGGGCATCTGGGGTATGATCAGCCGCATACGCGAAAAACGGGCACGGAGCAATTGATGGATCTGCTCTCAGCTCAAGGCCTGGGGATGAGTTTCGGAGGCCTGCTAGCCAACCATGACATTTCCTTTGAGATCATCCCCGGGGAGATGGTGGGCCTCATCGGCCCGAACGGGGCTGGGAAATCAACCCTTTTCAATTGCCTGGCAGGGCTCTACAAACCCACGGCCGGACGAATACTTTTCCAGGGGAAAGACGTCACCGGATTCAAACCTTACGAGATGGCCCGTCTGGGGATGGCACGTACTTTCCAGGTGTACGTTGCCACAGGCGACTTAAATATATTAGAAAACGTAATGGTAGGCAGTTTCTTGAGGACTCGATCCAAGGCCAAAGCCAGATCCAAGGCGGAAAGCCTCTTGGAAAAAATGGATCTTAGGGACATGGCCAAGGAAAGAGTGGCCAATTTACCGGTGGCCGCTCAGAAACGGGTAGTGATGGCAACTGCCTTGGCCACAGACCCGATACTCCTCCTGCTGGACGAAGTTGCCGCAGGGCTCAATCCAAAGGAAATAGATGACATGATTGGGCTGGTCCGCTGGGTACACGCTGATTTGCATGTCACCGTGATCCTGATCGAACATGTCATGGAACTGGTCATGAAGTTGTCACACCGTGTTCTGGTACTTGACAGCGGCCAACTCATAGCAGAGGGAGAGCCTTCGGACATTGTGCTCCAGCCAGGAGTCATCAAGGCTTATTTAGGCGAACGCTACGGGACGCAAAGTTTTTCCCGGAATTCTCAGGGGGCCTAGCTTGTCTGACACTGTTACCGAGAAATGTTCTGCCTCCGGTCTGCTTGGATTCATGGATGCAGCCTCCATCTCCTCAGTTCCAAACCGGGTTGTCTGAATGAACGCACCTCGCTGTTGTATGAGATCTGATAATAGGCCTATCCTTGAACTGGATGATATCAGGGTGCGGTACGGCGCGGCGCCGGTAGTCCAGGGGGTGAGCCTCCAGGTTTTTCCAGGTGAGACGGTTTCGGTAGTGGGTTCAAACGGTGCGGGTAAGTCCACACTGCTTAAGTCCATAATGGCTGCCCAGCCTGCTTACTCGGGCCGGATTTTTTTTCAGGGCAGAGAGATTCGGTCACTTCACACCGAAGACATTGTCAAGATGGGCCTCATCTATGTGCCCGAAGAACGAAAGCTGTTCAAGCCGCTCTCGGTCGAGGAAAACCTGTTCCTGGGTGCCTATACAGTTGACGACCAAGACCGTAAGATGGCCAACCTGAAATTCGTTTACAACCTGTTTCCGCGGCTCAGTTCGCGGCGGAACCAAGCCACGGCAACCATGTCCGGCGGTGAGCAGCAGATGGTGGCTATTGGTCGCGGACTCATGAGTAACCCAAAGATACTGATGCTTGATGAACCCTCTTTAGGGTTAGCCCCCATTCTGGTCGACGAGGTTTTAGATACGGTCGTAAAACTGAGGGAACAAGGGCTGACGATCCTGCTGGTGGAACAAAACGTCCGGGAGGCCCTGGATATTTCCGACTGGGCGTACATACTCCAAACAGGTAGGATTACTAAACAAGGTCCCGCTAAAGAGCTTCTGGAATCGGATGAGATAAGAAAAGCTTTTCTGGGAATGTGAACGATCGATGGCCGAGAAACAAGAGAAGAGAGATTCATCTCTTCTCTCAGAATGACATGAATGGTATGTCCTGCAATGCTCACGCCCTATTCGAAAGATACTGCCTGGTACCCTAGGGCATTGTAGACTTCTGCCAGCATGCTTTCCGATGCATCACACGTTGTCGAATGAAGGCTTATCACTGTCTCGCTTCGATTGGGAATAACCACATGAATCTTAACTGGAAGTCGTCCCTTGTGTCGAGTGAGGATTCTCTTGATGTCCTTTATCTGAAGGGGATCCGCTCCAGGCGTGGAAATCCTTATCCGTACCTCTTTGCTGAAATGTCGGGGAGCTTCCTCAAGGCGGTGAATCTCCTGCGCCAATACTTTGGGGGTGTCAGTATCCCCGTTCCTCACACCTGCGATCACAAGGGGTTCCCCGGACTGAAGCAACTCTCGACTCTGTTGATACAGATCGGAAAAAACGGTTACCTCTGTAGTACCTGCCATGTCCTCCAGGGAGACAAATGCCATTCGATCTCCCTTTCTCGTGGTGATCTCCTTCACATTCTTTACAAGGCCTGCCATCTTTACCGGTGATGAGGGAGGCAGTTCGGCCAAGGTTGAGGACAAAACGCTCGCATACTTCCCTATAATATCTTCATAATTCATCAGGGGGTGGCCGGTTACGTAAAAGCCCATCATCTCTTTTTCAAAAGAGAGCTTGACAAGATCCTCCCATTCAGGGCGTTCCGGAATACTAATATCCGTGAGGTTTGAGGTTTCTCCCGGAGAGCATTCCATTGCAAAAAGATTAAACTGTCCTTCCTTCTGTTCTTTTTGAAAACCCGCGCCTTGTTCGAGGACCGAATCCAGGGCTTCGAACATGGCTCTACGCGACGCCCCCATCCCATCGAACGCTCCGCACTTGATAAGGCTTTCCAAAACTTTTTTGTTAACTTTGCGAAGATCCACACGTCTCAAGAAATCTTGAAGATTACAGAAGGGGCCGTCTTGAACTCTAGCTTCTAGAATTGACTTGACTGAGCTTTCTCCAACATTCTTAACTGCGTTAAGCCCGAAAACGATCTTGCCGTCAAGGACGTGAAAACCCTCAAAAGATTCATTCACATGAGGCGGCAGGATCTCAATGCCCATGTCACGGCATTCGGAAATGTAGAGAGTAATTTTTTCAGTGTTTCCAGATTCACAACTCAACTGGGCAGCCATGAATTCGGCTTTGTAATGAGTTTTGACATATGCCGTCTGGTAAGTCACCATGGCATAGGCAGCGGAATGTGACTTGTTAAAGCCGTAGCCGGCAAACTTCTCCATAAGTTCAAAAATGTGAGCGGCTTTTTCCGGATCGATCTTGTTCTTAGCAGCACCTCTTTCAAAACGGTTCTTCTGTTCCGCCATTTCCGATGCCTTCTTCTTACCCATAGCCCTGCGCAACAAATCGGCTTCACCCATGGAATAGTCGGCTAGGGCAGTGGCAATGTTCATCACCTGTTCCTGGTAAACTATAACGCCGTATGTTTCCCTCAGAATCGATTCCAACTCAGGCAGAGGGTACTCGATGGGAGTACGGCCGTGCTTTCGATTTATGAAATCGTCCACCATTCCTGACTCGAGCGGTCCTGGCCGGTATAAGGCAAGAATTGCAATAACGTCCTCGAACACAGATGGCTTAAACTTGGTCAGCACATCTCTCATGCCAGAGGATTCAAGTTGGAATACGGCGAGGGTATCTCCTCTGGAAAGGAGTTCAAATGTCTCCTTGTCGTCAAGCGGGATAGTCCCCATGTCCAGTTTTATTCCTCGTGATTTTTCAATGAGCCGTACTGCTTGGTCGATTACCGTAAGGGTTTTGAGACCGAGGAAATCAAACTTTACCAATCCGATCTTTTCCACCCAGGTCATGTCGAACTGAGTGACAGTTTCCCCATTGTTTCCTACGTAAAGTGGTAGGTGCTCCACCAGAGGTGTATCCGAGATAACTATCCCAGCAGCGTGGGTGGATGCATGCCTTGTTAGCCCTTCAAGAGATCGGCCTGCGTTTATAAGATCTCTCACTTCAGGTGATCCGTCCATCATCTCCTTTAGTCTTGGTTCCTGTTTGATGGCCGTATCGAGGGTCATCTTGAGGGCGTCAGGTATCATCTTTGCAATTTTGTCGGCTTCTGCGTAAGGAAAACCGAGTACGCGCGCGGTGTCTCTCACCACGGCTTTGGCCTGCATTCTTCCAAATGTTATTATCTGTGCCACGTTGTCCTTGCCGTATTTTTCCGAGACGTATTCTATTACCCGCTCACGACCTTCGGTACAGAAATCCACGTCTATATCCGGCATACTCCTGCGCTCAGGGTTAAGAAAGCGCTCAAAAAGAAGATTATAGCGGATCGGATCAATATCCGTGATTCCGAGACAATATGCCGCCAAAGAGCCTGCTGCGGACCCGCGGCCAGGACCGACAGGAATTCCTTTGCTCCTGGCAAATCTGATAAAATCGGCAACAATGAGGAGATACCCTGAAAACCCCATGTCCTGTATCAAGCTTATCTCGTGGTCCAGGCGTCGCCTGTACGCTTGCACAGTCGTAGAATCGATGTCTCCTTTCCCCAGTAGTTTTTCCAAACGCCGTTCTAAACCTGCACGAGCCTCTTTTTCAAGATGTTCCCTCAAGCTTTCCCCTGTCCCGAGATCAAAGCGGGGCATATGCAACTGGCCAAATTCCAGCAGCAGGGAGCACCTTTCAGCAATCGCGAGGGTATTTCTCAATGCCTCAGGAACATTACTGAAATCATGAGCCATTTGCTCCGGAGACTTAAAATAAAACTGGTCCGTGTCAAAACTTAGTCGGCTGGGCTCAGCCAGCTTTTTCCCCGTCTGGATACACAGTAGGATCTCATGTGCTCGGTGGTCGGACTTTTCCAGATAGTGACAGTCATTGGTGGCCACCACAGGGATGTTCAGTCTTTTGGCCAAACTGAAGACACCTTGATTGACCTTACGCTGATCTTCAAGTCCGTTCTCTTGTATCTCCAAGAAATATCGCCCGTCATCGAAGACGTCACGGAACCAGGCAGCCCGTTCTTCCAGTCCTTTCTGATCACCCGCAAGAATCCGTGTTCCAATTTCTCCGGCCAAGCAAGCACTCAAACAAACCAGTCCCTCATTGTACTCTTCCAGGAGTTCCGCATCCACTCTCGGCTTATAATAGAATCCTTCCTGGTACCCCTTAGTTACTAGCCTGCAGAGGTTTCGGTAGCCCTTTTCGTTTTCGCAAAGGAGAATAAGGTGATAAGAATGTGGCTCACCAGGCTTGGTAGACCGGGTGAACCGTGAACCCGGCGCAACATAAACTTCGCATCCTATGATCGGTTTGATACCACTCGCCTGAACCAGGGTGTAAAATTCCATGGCCCCGAAAAGGTTCCCATGGTCAGTCAGGGCCATCGCCGGCATCTTGTAGTCTTTGGCTTTAGCAATAGCATCGGGAATCCGGATGGCCCCGTCCAAGAGAGAATACTGGCTATGCAAATGCAGATGAACAAAGTCCCCGCGCGGCATGGATTTTTCCTATCTTATTGATAACATTACTATTTTCTGTCTAGAAAT
>CAIXMD010000093.1 GCA_903920415.1 uncultured Desulfomonile sp. | reverse complement strand
ATGATGCAGCTTTGGGCGGATTACCTGGATGAACTTAAGGCCGGGGCTGTTGTCATCCCATTCGAGGCGGCAAAGAAGTAAGTGAAGAAAAACCAGGAATACGGAACGCGACCCGGCGAGGTGGGATCATGAAAGGGAAGGGAAAAATGAAAACCGCGGAAGAACAACAGGCTGACAAATGGCTCTTTCCTCCTCAGCTTGAAAGAACCAAGCATGACTTTTTATCACTTCTCGACACCATGGCCGGGGAGCGCCGGAGTGTCCCGCTAATGATCATGGGCGACACGGGCGTCGGAAAATCCGCATTTGTCGATCTTTTTGAGAGACATTTTTTACAAAGGAAGCCGGGGAAACAAGTCCGGCGGGTAAATGTGGCTGCGATTCCTGAGGCGCTGGTGGAATCCACGCTGTTCGGGCATCTTAAGGGGTCGTTCACCGGGGCAATTCAGAACCGGAAGGGGCTGGTAGAAAGCGCTGACCTCCTCATCCTTGAAGAGATCGGAGAATTGAGTCAGCCTGTTCAGGCGAAGCTACTGACCTTTATCGAAGACGGGATTTATTATCCGATTGGTGCGGACGAGCCGAAACCCGCTCGTCATATTCAGATTGTGGCAACCACGAACCGGACCGAGGAAGACTTTCGCCGGGATTTCTACCATCGGTTTTTTCATTTCGAGGTCCCTCCTCTCTATCGGCGGCGCACGGATGTCTTGCACTACTTCCGCCATTTCTCCCCGTTGGCATACCAGGAGCTGCGCCCCTGGGAGATTATGACGCTGCTTTGCCATAATTGGCCTGGTAATGTCCGGGAGATCGAAACACTCTCGCTTGAATTTTCGTGGGTAACAACCATATCTGATATCGGGCCAACCCCTGCGCTTGATTCGCAATTCATCGAGGCCATGATGAAAACGACAACCGGGCTTTCCCCCGAACCTTGTAGGTTGTTCCGCAATAGCCTGAAGATGAACGGGATCGACGTTGATTTTTTGGAAAAATCATTAAATCAATTCGGCCTTGGGCTTCACTTTGCCAATAGAACTACACCTCTCAAAGACAGTGTTCCCACAAAAACCTGCATCCGCTCCAGAAATACACCCGTCAATGACAGTGTTCCCATAGAATATAAAATCAATAAAGGGCTTCAGTTCTTCACCTCGCTTTTTTGGAAAAGTGAGACCGATTGTAAAAACTTGCTTGAAGAGCGGACGGGTGACAAGATCCCATTTTATTCCCGTCGCGCCTTGATGATGAACAAGCCCGGCACGAAACATCTGCGGTTAGTCAAGGACTGCCTACGATACATCGGGGTACCCGGTGATCCGCCAGAAACGGAAGAGGGAATAACCGAATTTTTGGAAGCCTGTCGTGCAAGGAAAGAGGACCCCATCCCAGAACCGGAACGCGGATCATTGTCGGAAGCACGACGGACAGGAAGGGCCGAAACGGAAAGGGATATGTTGCGGCGTTACTACAAGGATCTTCTCGCCCAAGAACATGGGAATGTTGCGAAGGTGGCTAAAAGAGCTGGGAGACCTTATGCCACCGTACGCGACGCGATTAAGAAACTAGAATTGATATAACGGATAACCGTAACCACTAACGGGGTACCGTTATTTTGTAGATAGTGCCGAGGAAAGGATCATGAACACGAGATAGATATAGATAGTATATAATATATGCAATAATAAACGGTTACGTCAACAGCGTAACCGTTATTTTGTTTATGGCACACCGCTTGCTCTTTAGTGTTCAACAAGAACTAAGGAGGAGCAATATGATGCGTTTCTTGAGATTAAAGCAGATTATTGGCACACCGCAGGACCGCGGCAGGGTTCCTGTCTCAGCCTCAACCTGGTGGGCAGGGGTTCGCACTGGCCGCTTTCCCCAGCCAATTAAGCTGGGACCGCGGACAACCGTTTGGCGGGAGTCTGATATTGAAGCAATGGGCGTGAGAGATACTATTAAAGAGGAGGGATAATCATGACTGATTTCCCATCTATCACGATCCTGTTTGATCCCGGGACCCGAATCCCGGAGAAGGTTCTCATCAATGGCCAGACAGACCAACAGACGGCAAAGCTGATGTCGCTTGCTGCCCGGATGGTTGAGGCAATCAGGGAGGGGAACCATGCTCAGGCCGAATAGAAAATTTCGACGCGCCTATGGCCAACTCTTTCGGAAAAATCCCCTGGAGGCAAACATTCACCTGTTACTCTGCGAACTGGAAAATGAGCGCGGCAAGGTCCGGTTGACAAAGAAGCGCGGACTGAATGAGTGACGGGCTATGAACATACTCGCACGCTATCAGGACGTCCTGAGAAACATGCCTTCCCCCGGCAACGGTTTCCACACTGCCATTTTAGGAATCTCAAATTGGGGAGTCATGGCCGGGATACCCCCCGACGCGATCTTTCAGGATATCCGGCAAGCTGTCCCATCGGGAACCCGACGAATCCCCGATAAGGAAATCCACGATGCTATCCGCAAGGCAATTTCTGACCACAACGGAGGAACCTTCATCCCGCGCACCACACCGGCGCCGATTGTCAAGGACGGGAAAGCTGCCCTCCAGCGAATCATCGACAAAGCTACGATCAGGACCGAGGATGAGTTACTGGAAACTTCACCGATTCGTCTACCCTTGGGCAGTTTATTGAAGAGCGATGCGTTGTGACAAATAATGTCCGAGTCAAGTCGTCTGCCCTTTATGCAGCATATTCCAAGTGGTGCGCAGATCGAGGATTTCGTCCTCTGAACGCCACTAACTTTGGCACGAAGGTCAAGGGGAAATTTGATTCTACAAAGGACTACCTGGGTGTTTTTTATCTTGGGTTGGAGGTCGCGCCGGAATGAATACCCTGAACAGTCTGAATAGTCTGAACAGTTTTTCTATAACTTTCAATAACTCAAAAACACAGTTCTCGTAAGGGACTTTATGGAGAAACCCTTCAGACTGTTCAGGTATTTCATATAAATGGCGTAGAATCATACATATAGAGAGCACGAACCCTTCAGGCTGTTCAGGGGGGATAGCCGGAAAAAGAGGCTAAAACATGAAAATAACCATCTCGAAGCATATCAGCATCCAGGAAGCACCGGAGACCCTGTTTCAGAAAATTCGTGACATCTT
>CAIXMD010000092.1 GCA_903920415.1 uncultured Desulfomonile sp. | reverse complement strand
TGCTCATCGATGGAAAAGGCCCCTGGCATTCGAGCATGACCTTCTTGGAAAAAACAAGACCAGCGGTATCCGACCTCTGCTGGAGCTTTGTGGACGGACTTCAGGTGATTACAGGGACTTCCAGAGGACCGTGGCAGAATCTGGACCGGGACACCGCTATTTGCCGTACGATAATTTTTATCAAAGGTGAGTATTGGATCGTCCGGGACATTGCGATGGGACAAGGGACTCATGAACTGGCTGCATGCTGGCAGTTTTTCCCTGGAAGAGTGGAGATAGACGAGGAGACCCAGGCAGCAGTGTGTGTGGACGTTAAGAGTTCAGGATTCCAGCTTATTCCATTATTGGGGTCGATACATTTTGAAGTTGGGCGATTCACAGGATCGATTCGTCCCTACGCGGGATGGGTGTCGATCGAAGGGTCTGACCTTCCTGGTACATCCTGCGTCTACACTTCAACGGGACCTTTGCCCATGATTATGGTGTGGGCGATGGTTCCTTTTTGCGGACGCCCGTTTTCGAAAATAGAGGCAACCAGGTGGGATGGAACAAACGGAGAAGTCAGGTTGAGCCTAATTTTCCCAGAGGGATACAAGGACTTGTTGACGATGCATGCCCCGGTCTTGTCGGATCGACGTAAGGGCGCTGCCGGTACACACGGCGGCCTAAGCTTCAGCCGAATCGGACACATCGCCCCACGGTCCAGTCGTGGTATTGATGCCCGAGACATTGATCCAACGACGAAAAACTTATTGTGAAATCAACTTCCTAAAAGACCGGTGCTCACGCCAACGAGCGCCAAGGCCCCCATGAAAGTGATCCCACAGCAAAGGATTGCAGGCAGCAATACGGCGGCAGCGGCTCGACCGGTGCTTATTCGCTGAACCTCTCGCACGCCTACAATTGTTACAACCAGCTTCCAGATGAGAGCGATCATCCACCCGATTACTGGAACCGCGTTAAGAAGGTCGGGGCCGGAAGCATAGCTGACAATTCTGAAAGTAGCTTCGAAATTCTCGTTTGAACCGCCCACCAGGAATAAGGATGCGTGGAGAAGGATGGTTCCCAAGATGATCCCAATGAACACGAAAAGCGGCAAGAACAGCCCGACAAGGATAGCCATTAGACCGCTGAGCTTGGCAGTTGAAATAAAAGGGGTATCTACCAACATGCCGGCCAGATAACCGGCCATGCCTCCAATTGTACCTATTATCATTCCATAAAGCAGAGGATTGAGTAGCCCCCCCTTGGTGGGAAGCCCAGAAAAAAATTTTACGGGGGTGAAAAGACTTTGCTGCAAAGTGAGAAAAATGCCCCGAAGGAGGCCTATATTCTCCAGATCCTCCCATGGACAGTACTTGCTTTCATCAGGGGAAGGGAAATTTCCTTGAAGTTTATCTTTCTCGGTATGATCGGACTCGATTTTGTCAGTTGAGGCTTTCTCCTCAGAAGTGTGAAGTTGCTCAAGTGAGCCTCCACAGAAAGCGCAGAATCTTTGGTCTTCCAGCCGGCTGAAATCCCGACCACATTGTGGACAGTACACTATCTTCTCCTTTTACAGCCAAAATCCTCAACCACTCTTGGTCATATCGGCGAGGATTTCCCCGGGACAAAATTTTTATGCCGCCAAGAAAACCGAACAAAACACTGAAGAGGTCCAAAGATGGAAGCGGACCGAAACCATTCGGAGTGATTTCTTAGGGACAAGTTTCAACAAGGTGTCGGAACTGACATGTTGTCTCCCAGAAGATCGACTAACAATGCAGAACAACTAAAAGACGTCAGCCGAAAACACGTAAATACTCGTATCTTTTTCTTTCCAGGCATCACTGGGCAATCCTGCCTTCCGGCAAGTCTCTCGGAGAAAGGTCATTCTGTCCCAATTTCTCTCAGTGGCTACCTGGGGAAGAAGAAGCCCTGATCTCGATCCTTTTCTTACCATTATTCCGTGCAATCCTACCTGAATTTCTTCAGGATTGTCTATCTTTTGAAGCGGTGTGAGAACAGAAATCTCCACCTCCAGGTAAGGAAGTTCCTCGGCAGTTACAGGACGGAACCGAGGGTCGCGAAATGCCGCCGCCAAGGACATTTCCGCAACTGTCTTATGCAACGGGTAGTCAGCTTCCAAAGACCCTATACAGCCTCTGAGCATCCCCTTCTTATACAAGGAAACAAAGGCTCCTCGGTTCTCCTTGAGCTTCTCCGTGGCCGGCGAGACTGATGGCAAACTTTTACCTTGGGTCTTGGTCTCAATCGCGAGGCGGGCTATATGATGGAGTTCCTGTTTCTCTTCATTTGTTAGGCCCAGGTCCACGCCAACTTGCTTTTTAAGTGAGGACATCCTGGTGTTCCTTCCGTTCAATTGGCTTTAAATTAGGAGTGTCCTGACACACGCTTGGCCCTCTTGTCAAGGGCTGGCAGGAACTTGTGGTTTAAGGAAAGGAAAAGTGGTATGCGTTCAGTGAAAGGTGCTTCCGACGGTGGGTGGTACATGGATGTTCCCAGAGATTATTGTAGGCCTCGATGACTCCCAGCAAAGCGGCCTTAAGAACTATATTGCTGGAAGCATTTGAGAAAAATGTCAATGAAGTTTGATGTGCCCATTACGATCAGTGACGTGCAGGAACTGTCCAGTGCGGATGCAGTTACAGCGCTCTTCGCCAAATTGGATTATCGCACTGACATCCGAATCGAGCAGAGCGCGGGTAATTTGTGCATCACTGCTGAAGGAACGGTGCGGCCGATCAGCCGTATCGAACTGATAGCGGACCAGGAGGGCATCCTCCAGGTTTATCTCTTTGAACTTACAAGCGTCACTATTGCAAATACACGGGCCATCGTTCGGGGCTTCCGTGAAAGGGCCGGCAATTACCTTCTTGTTTTAACGAGTGCATACGACCGGCTTGATTTCGTTTTGGTAGAAAAGTACCTTCCTTCGCGACCCGCGGGGCGGAGCATTGGGGTCGTATCGGTCGGCGTTCGGCCCCGGATGCTTAGCGTTGACCGGCGCAAGCCTACAACGGTTGATTTGAGGGTACTGCGAAGGTTCAGCTACACCGAAAGTGATCCCTACGCCCAGTACGACAAGCTCCTGTCGGCATATTCCATCGCGGACTGGTCTGAAGAGCATTTCAACAATCGAGCACTCTTTTCCGACTATTATCTCACAGAACGGCTTCCCAGCCTTCCTG
>CAIXMD010000091.1 GCA_903920415.1 uncultured Desulfomonile sp. | reverse complement strand
CACTATTCAGAATTTCCGGTTCGCTGGTCGCAAGGATTATCCAACAGGGAGTGGTGGCCAGAATCTTGGTGAGTGATGCCAAGTCGAAGAGAGTCTCTAAAGTAACCGAGCCAGTTCCTGAGCCTCCCAATGTACCGTGCGGTTCCTGATAAACTATATCTCCTTTGTAGCTAGCTGAAACAACCGCTCCAGTAAATATTTCTTCCTCAATAGCCTGATTCATTAGTTTACGGATATTGTTGAAGTTCATGTGGGTTGATATTACTTGCGTTTGATCGGGCCGGTAGGTTTCTGGGAAAGAGCCTGGTTGTGAAACACGAGCAGCGCCAAAGAACCTGGTCCTTGATTGAAAATATAGTCGTGAGGCCCTGAGAGGGTAAGGTATCGGTGGGATATCCCATGAGAATCGAGGAGTCGATGCATCTTCTCGACCGATGGAGCCATGGAGTCTCCATCGCTCGTCACCAGTTGGATGGCCTTTGTCTTGAGTATGTCCCGATTAGTTCGCACCAGGTCGCTGTAGATCTCCAGATATGGACCGAAAGCCCCCTGAACCGATCCGATACTCGAAAAAACATTTGGATACTTGAAACCATAATACATGGAACGTGCGCCGCCCATGGAAACTCCATCCACGCCGACACTTCCTGAAGCCACCCTGTACCGGTTTTTCAAAGCCGGAATCAACTCTTCAATTATGTACGATTCGTATTCTGGAGTTTCCAGTCTTACCAGAGGCGACAGCAAAGGAGAATATGGACAGACCAAGATTACTCCGTCATAGGGACTGTTCTTGAGTCTCCTATTAAATTCATCCAAGTGCTCGGGTTTCACCAGTCCTTTGAAATCCCGTGCCTCAAGATGATTGTTCTGTAGTGACTGTACAGCCTCGTCGGTCTTGTAATAGTGCATCCAGGCAAGGGCCCCGCTTCTGGGCGGTTTGGCGCATTCTCCGGCCCCTCCGAAAACTATTACCAGAGGATATTTCTTATCGGGCCGGTTTTCATAATCTTGAGGCAGAGTAACGACGGACATCGCTTGCGAGACTTTCTTGGAGGGCAAGATGAAATATTCACCCGCAGTCTTGTATCCCGAGATCTTTTCGATGACCAGTTGAGAAGGTACTCCACCAAGCGAAACCGAACCGACCGTTTCTTGTGAATCCGGCGATATCGTTACAGGCGAATTCGTTGAAGTGCCAGGTAGAGGACGTGCTTGAGTGGTTTGCGTGGAATCAGTTGCGAAGTTCCTTGCCGTTTGGTGACCTTGTGGGCTATTGGTTCCGCTACTCTCGGTCTCCATCTGACTGCGGCTGTCCTGCCCTGGGTTAAAACCTTTAGGGTCATGTTCGGCCGATTTAGAGCACCCGACGAGAAGCCATAAAGCTAAAAGTGTTGCGACACCAACTGCAGTTGCTCGCTGCAAGTTTTCTTTGACCGGGACGGGGAAGCTTTTCATCAAGATTTTCAAGAGATAATTCTCTTCCATCCCTGCACTCACCAGAGCCCTGGAAGCGGCCAGTTCTGACGTTGGGCCGTTTGCGACTGCTTTTCCTGATGTCCTGGTTTGCCACCGTCCAGATCCAGCGGTGAAGCTGTTTTTGCCGGTGGAAGATTCTGATTGATCCCCAGCGCCATGAAATTCTTTTTGAATTGTTTGGAAAACCAGTATAAAGCCTGGTGACCGTTTGGATATCTATACGCGCAGTACCCGTGTGGACAGCTTGCGAAGACGTTTACTTCAACGGGAAAACCTTCGGTCCTCATGCTTTGGACCAGTTCATACAAGCGCCCCCGATTGCTGAAAGAGTTACATCCATCCTTGACATTGGTGTTGATGTTGTAGGCAATCCCGCCCGACTTTTTTATTCTGGCCACATTCCTGTACCAGACCTCACCAGTCATGGGATAGCTTCCAAGGTCGGTCTGCTGTCCCCCGGCATAGCCAAAAATATCAGGTCTCCGAGCTGAAATCATTATTGCTTGAGCAGCCCCTGCGCAGGCACCGTCGATTCCTCGGAAGCGGCGGTCTGGAACAGTCCTGTAATGTGCATCAATATAGGGTATAACCTCACCGATCAAATACTTCTCGTAACGGCTCGTCTCACCACCTCCCGGGTTCCAGAGCGAAACCACGATCAAATCTTCGTACGGATCCTCACTCAACCATTGATTGAACATCTGAAGTTCCTGGTCGGTAATGTTTTCCTGGAAATTCACAACAGCCAACTTGCCTGATTTGAGATTGTCCATTGCCAAAGGGGTCTTGCACCACACCGACCAGTAAGTGGCTCCACCAAGTTCCGGGCCATTATCCCATCCAGATTTTCCTCCCAGGAGATAGACCACTCCATAGCGCCGATTCAGATCGGTCTCATAGTTATCCGGCAGGATTACGTGAACCGGAAAAGGCCCAGGCACCTCCTGCCCACCCTTAGCCTTGGCACTCGTGTAGGCATCCGAATGAACCCTGATAACTTCAATATAGTGCTTGGTGCGCAGGAATTTAGTTCGTGCTTCAATCTCAGACCATGGCTCGTCAACTTTGGCCATTGCGGATCCTATCACTATAGCCTGAAAAATTATGACCATGGCTGCAGTGAGCAATTTTGTCCGATTCTTCATTTGACTACCTCTCTGCCGAAAACCGCAGCCTCGATGTCCAAAATCGGATGCAGGGCACGGCGCCCCTATCTGTGAAGTTCGAGACGCGGCCTTCTATCTAACTGTTATCTGATGCACAAAAACAGGAAATCCCTGTTGATCTACCGTATCTGCGCCGCTGGGATCCATTAGGATGACGCTACTTTTCACATTCACGCCTCTGATCGCACAGCGAACGTAAAGGGGATAGATTCCTGGTCGACCTGCTTGAATCTGTACTTGTAGATCGTACGCTTTATTTTCTCCCCAGAGTTCTATCCACCGCTCGGCCATCGGCACTTTGGTCCTGATACGGTCGGTCGTCACCGAAAGCACCGTGCTGCCCGAACCATAAATTCGGCCTGGTTTCGCGGATACCAGCTTTAAACCTGATGGGTCAGGCGAGGAAACTGTAATTCCACCATAATCGGATTCGGCACCGAGATTCTTGGCTTCAATGGCAACGGTGAAATTATTGCCTGCCTGAACTGAAGCCGGAGCACGAACGCTTAGTATCTTGGGCTGAGCCTCACGGGGAACGGCCACTTCAAAAAGGTTGGCGCACCATTGAGCGCCGTCTACCCTGACTTCGGACAGGTACTCGCCCTGTTTCATCGCGGGCTGGGCTGGACCGTTAAAATCTTGTGGATAAATCACCGACAGGTCTTGGGTAGCATCGGGGAGTTGCCCTCTGTAATGAGCTTCTCCGCTTGGTCCCCGTAAGAATATCTCTAGGTTGCGGGGAGTCCGGGTTCGATTATGAAACCAGAATTTCAGGCTGTTCTTTCGGTCATCGGAGAAACGGGGAATGTGGGTTACCAGTTCCGGAAACGAATTGAAGACCTTGCCGGAAAGGTGGTTGATTACAAGGTCCGGGCCGGCAGGCTTGGTCGATCCTAATGAGGGGGGAGTCATCGCTCCCTGTGCTCGGTTGTCCTGGGCAACAGTCTGGGGAGGAGCCGCGGCGTCCGTGGGAGATTTCACACTGCCTGGTGTCGATTGCTCCATTGTTGTTAACGTTTGGGGTGAAACAGGTTTCAGATCCTCGGCAATCTTCTGTGGTGGAACTGGGCTCTCTGCCTTTGCGTCAGTTACATCTTCGGTTCCTGTGGCCAGATTCGGTAGTATCGCCTCCACTATGAGAATTTTCTTGGTGTCACCACTAGCTCCCCTGAACTGGCCCATGAATCGATTCAAGCCCTGTTGAGAGTTGATATTGATCCGGTGAACCTGGCTTCTCCGTGTGGCGTGGTAGAGCTGAACCCCTCCTTTGGGGTCGGGCATCATGAGTACCACGTGGTAGTGCAGAAGCTTGTATCCTTGGTCACGGGCAGGTCGACTTATGCTTCCCAGGTAAACCCGACCGACTCGCATCTGGGGCAAGGCCCTCTGCCAGGCCGTTGAATCGTGAAGGTCAAATCCTCTCAAGGTCGTGCCGTCAGCCGATTCGATGGGATACTCGCCCTGGTCAGGCATTATTACCCGACGTTGACTCCCATCAGTCAGGTTGAGTATCAAGTCCCAACCGAAATCCCAGTCTTTCCCAAGAGGGGAATTTTTCCCGCTGTTGGACTGCCTATCCCGTGTCACTTCTTCGAGAGTCCAATTCTTGTTGAACAAAAATCGAGAAACAGACACGACCAATCCGCTGCAATTAAGGCCGGGGGTGTCCAATAGCCTACTTGGGTCTGCAAAGGTGGTAAAATATCCCCGGCTGTCTAGCGCCCCATCATCTCGATAGGGAATTCCCAGATGTGTGTCCGCTATTCCTATTGGATCTGTTTTCTCGGCAATATGCCGATCCCACAGGTAGTCCGGTGCAAGAATTAGATCCGCCGATACGGCAGTAACCCCACATAGACATAAATAAACCACGAAAAGGACCAGGATATTCAACTTTTTTCTGGTAATTGACACCAAGCCTCCGAACTTAAGATTTATTCTAAATTATTAATACCTCTTTCAACCTGAGGCAAGGGCCCTTTGCCTTTCGTGTCGCACGCCCCCCGAAGTAGAATCCCGGCTGACTATCTGACGCTAAAGGTCAATCGTCTCGCCAAGTTGCCGTCAACGTAGAGCGCCACTTTCCATAGACCCGGCTTGTGGTTGAAAAGTTCCTTCGTAGAAATAGTATGCACCCTGGGCGTGCCCGCTTTTTTTCTTTGTAAATCCTGTTTGCTCTCGGTCTGTACGTCGTGAGTCATCCTTATGGTTCTAAACTCCTGATCTGTGGGATCAAACCAAATAGATTCAGAAACATAGTGGTTCTTTTCATTCACTGGAGTAAAAAACAGGTTCACACTGTCGTTCATATTGTGATCGAACGCCTGCTTGCTGATGTATGCTGATCCCGGCGTCAAAAAAACGTCTTTGACCAAGTAATACTGCTCATCCTTAGACGTTTTTTCAATGCCTTTCCACTTTCCTGGATTGATTGCTCCGCACCCCGTTAAGACCAGGATAGCAGACAGCAACACACTGCACGCAAAGTAACGAGTACCTGAACATCGGTTTTTATTGCCGACAATGGCCCGCATCCGTAGATTCGCATCGCCTTTGGCTTCTAACTGGTTGTATTCAAAGCCCATTGAGTACCCCTGACAAGAGCTATTTCATCGCATTCCGGAAACTTAGTGCACCTTATGCAGTCAGCCCAGATCTTATGGGGAAGTAAACTTTTGTCCATGACACTGAATCCGAGTCTCTGAAACAGCTCTGGTCTGTACGTGAGCACGAAGACCCTCCTCACTCCCATTCGTTCGGACTCTTCCAGAAGGGCCTCGACCAGCCTACTACCCGTGCCTTGGCCCTGATAAGAAGTTCTTACCGCCAGGGAGCGAATCTCCGCTAAATCCTCCCAAACAATTTGTAATGAACCGCAGGCAATGATCTCCCCTGAATCCTCATCAACGATAACCGTGAAATCCCTGACCTGTGAATACAACTCGCTCATGGCTCTAGGCAAAATGTGGCCCGATTGTGCCTGTTCGTTTATGATCCTATGGATCGTCTTGATCTCACCCAGATTCGCCTTGCGTATCAACTGGTCACCCCTGGAGTGCTCACATTCATCAAGCGCATCACATGCTCTCTTACCGATTCGGACTGGGGCGAAGCCCCCAGCATTCTGGAGAGTTCCTCCACCCGGTCTTCCCTGGCGAGAGGGGTCACCACAATGTGGGTCCTCCCCTGTTCCACTGACTTACGAACAGACAGGTGATGGTTGGCAAGAGCCGCTATCTGATGCAGGTGCGTAACGCAGAGAACCTGCTGTTGACCAGCCACACGTGCGAGCCGTGTCCCGACAGCGAATGCCGTGTGGCCGCCAATACCTGAATCTACTTCGTCGAAAATTACGGTTGAGGACCCGCGAAGGTCTACCTGGAGAGCCTTTAGAGCGAGCATGATCCTGGATAGTTCGCCTCCGGAAGCAATACGCGCTAATGGCCTCGCAACTTCTCCGGGGTTAGGAGCGAGATAGAATTCGGCTTTCTCAAGCCCTGTGGCCAGCCATCTCTGAGGTTCCATGTCATGAAATGACACGGTAAATTGAGCATTAGGCATGGCAAGATCTTCGAGTTCCTTTTTCATGGAGACTTCCAGTTTCTCGGCAACTGAATGTCTCGCCTCAGATAGTCTCATGGCACTATCGAGATAGGCTGTTCTTAGATTCTCGAGGTTAGCCTTGATTTTCTTCACATTGGAATCCGCCTCAAGAATCCTGCCTGATTCGACAACTAAGGAGTTTTGAAGTCCAATCAGTCCTTCCAGATCCGTCCCGTACTTCTTCTTCAAACGTCTGACAAGAGCGAGACGCTCCTCAATATTTTCAAGGCGCACGGGGTCGCTGTGAAATTTCTCAGAGACGTCCCTTAGTTCCATGGCCACATCTTCGATCCGATAAACCGCTTCCTCGAGGTTATCACGCAGTTTGATCAGCTTGGGATCGACCGAGGCCAAGTATCCGACAGCCTTTCTCACATCGGTAAAACCCTCGATGAGGCTTCCTGAACGGGAATACAGTCCATGATAGGCCTCAAATGCCTTCTCTCGAATTTGGACGGCACATTTTAACCTGTCCCTCTCCTCAAGAAGCAACTCATCTTCCCTCGACTTTAAGGAAGCTTCGTTGAGTTCCAGTGTTGTGGCAGCGTTTTCTTTTCCTTCGCGTTGTATGGTGTCGAGTATTTTTTCGGCGTTGAGCAAATCTTGCTCAGCCTTTTTGCATGTTGCAAATGCGACGGATGTCTCCCGGCGTAACTGGTGGAGGCCCCCAAACCGATCAAGAATTTCCAGATGTTCCTCAGGGTCCATCAGCACATGATGATCGTGTTGACCGAAAATACTGACGAGAGCCTGTCCCACTGTCCGCAGCAGCGTCGGTTGCACTAGATCGCCGTCTATAAAGCATCTGGACTTGCCTGAAACCATTATTCTACGTGATAGAATAACCTCGCTTGCTGGATCTCTATCAAGTTTGATTCCCTTCGGCAAAGTTGTTCCCTCGGGTATATCAAAAAGGGCTTCCACTTGGGCTTCTTCTTCACCTGTGCGTATCATGTCAGGTGAACATTTGGCTCCCAGAGCCAAATTCAGTGCTCCAATGAGAATGGACTTGCCGGTTCCGGTCTCCCCTGTCAGAACGTTTAAGCCTTCGCAAAATTCCACCTCGACTTTGTCAATAATCGCCAGGTTGGTTATTTTAAGATACCGTAACATAAACTTCGGATAAACAGTGGATGTGCGATGTGAATATTGCCTGGTTCACTTGCCCGGGAGGATATGATGAGATCCAAAAAGTTTCAACCGGCACAACAATCAAATTGAAAGGCACGCTTAAAGGCCCTCTAAACATTCGTTTGCTTCCAGAACGGTCTAATTTGTTGCCTGAATCAACTCATATCATATTCATCTTTTCTCTCAATAAATCAATATAATCATGGACCCTGGATTGGACCATTATAAAAGGCAACGGAGCCCGAACGATCTGGATGGAGACGCCTTGGTCGAGATTGACCGTGGTATGTCCATCAAGAGTCAAAGTAAATTGTTCACCCCTTCTCAAGAACAACTCCGTCTGAAGGTATGGAGGAACCAGGAGCGGCCTCTTGAGGCCGGCGTAAGGACAAATAGGAGTCAAGAGAATTCCTTCGACCTCCGGGTGAACCAGCGGACCATTGGCTGCATATGAATAGGCACTGGACCCCGTGGGGGTTGAAACTATGAGACCATCCGCCCTGAGTTCGAACTCTCTTGCATTCCCCATTTTTATGCCCAGATCAATAAGGCGTGCTATTCCTCCCCAGTGAATTACAACATCGTTGAGCACCCGTGCCGTTTGGCCATCTGGAAAAGTAATCTGAAGCAACATCCGTTCCACAAGTACGGACGAACCTTCCAGGGCCGATTTGAGTTCTGAGATCGCGTCTTGTGGAGAAATCTCCGTCATAAACCCCACACGGCCGAGATTGATCCCCAGCACAGGGGTGGGCTTACTGTTCAGAAGTGAAGCGGCTCTCAAAATTGTGCCATCCCCGCCCAGGACCACCAAGAGATCAGCCTCATCTGCAATGTGATCGGCGACCGTCGCTTTCCAAGTCTTCGCGAGGTCTCCGAAGTAATCCTCGAGCAATACTTCTTTCCCGGAATCCCGGAGAAAGCGGTTGATTTTTTCGCCAAGTGTCAGAGCCTGTTCTTCAGCTCTTTTTAAAACCAATCCGATGCGCTGCATTTGAGCCTCGGTTGTTTCATTGTGTCAGGACCATTGAACTGAGTACCACGAATGCAGAAGAAAATCCAGGGAAATAGCAGCAAAGCCTCGTAAGCCGAACCAATGTGCCTTGATTGCGCATTTGTATTAAGGTAATCTGAAGTCTCGTCGGCCCCAACTACTAAAGGCTTATCAGATTGCCGGCTGACCGATTCACCGGCTTCTGAATCTGTGCGGACATCTATGGATCTATTCGACAACTCCGTGACATCCTCCCCGGACAGGCCTCTTGCCGATCGAATGAGACCCCGAGGTTTGGATGGTTTCGTTGGCCAGAAAGCCCTGCTCGGCCCTGGAAAGATTCTTCGCCGCGCTATCGAGGAAGACCATGTTTTTTCTATGCTTTTGTGGGGACCGCCCGGCACCGGAAAGACGACGCTGGCAAGGATAATAGCCATGCGATCCCGCTCCCATTTTGTTCACTATTCGACCGTAACCGTGGGAGTGAAAGAAATCAGAGATGTTGCCAAACGTGCCTCGGAAGACCTGAAATATTCGGGTATAAAAACGATTCTGTTCCTCGATGAGATCCATCGATTCAACAAGTCTCAGCAGGATTATTTACTTCCCCACGTTGAAAACGGCACGCTCGTACTAATCGGCGCGACAACTGAAAATCCCAGTTTTGAGGTGAATTCTGCCTTGCTTTCCAGGCTCCGGGTATTTGTCCTTGAAGCTTTGGAATCCGATGCCATTAAGGATATTCTCTCCAGTGCATTGAAAGACCCGGATCAAGGGCTGGGAGAGTTTGATCTGGAATTCGTCGGAGAGGCTGAGGATCTCTTGGTGGCTTTGGCAGGAGGCGATGCCAGGTCTGCACTCAACATCCTCGAACTGGCAGGCGTTGAAGCCCATCGCCGAGGGCAGCGAGAAATAGATCCCGGCTTGGTCCAGGAGGCTGCTCAGAAAAGGAGCCTTCTTTACGACAAGTCAGGGGAAGAACACTACAATTTGATTAGCGCCTTTCATAAGTCCATTCGAGACAGTGACCCCGATGCTGGTCTTTACTGGATGGGCCGCATGATCGAAGGAGGCGAGGATCCTCTTTACATTGCCAGGCGACTTGTACGGTTTGCGAGTGAGGACGTGGGTCTCGCTTCACCCAGGGCGCTCGAACAGGCGCTTGCCGCTTTTCAGGCCTGCCGTTTCATCGGCCTTCCCGAGTGTGCCCTTGCCCTCGCTCAGGCCGTTGTTTTCCTGGCAGTTTCTCCCAAGTCCAACTCCTTGGAAACCGCTTATCTATCGGTGAAGGAGGAAATTTCCCATTCAGGACACCTGCCTGCGCCTTTTCATCTACGCAATGCCCCGACTCACCTCATGAAAGAATTGGGTTACGGCAAAGGATACCAGTATGCTCACGATTACCCTGGAGCATCAGTGGAACAGGAACATCTTCCTGAACCAATACGCGGTAAGCGATTTTATCATCCGACGGACAGAGGATTTGAGCAGACCATTAGGGAAAGGCTAGGTAATAAAGGGGATGCGGAGAATAAGTAGAGGTTCAAGGGTATCCCCTCCGCACCGGAAGAACTGTCACTTGATACTTTCTAAAACCTTTTGGGTAATGACCTTCTTGTCCTGGATATAGTTGATCATAAGATCGCTGACAAGAATGGCCGAGTCATACCTATTGCGACCATTTTCTTTGAAAACGATATACCCGTCTCCGCCTGCTGCAAGAAAGTTGTTTGTTGCTACCGAGTATACCTTTCCTGGTTGGAAATCACGACCACCTATTTTTTTGATTCTCAAACTTCCTTCGTCATCGCCAAATTCTATGCCGAATGACTGTAGTTT
>CAIXMD010000090.1 GCA_903920415.1 uncultured Desulfomonile sp. | reverse complement strand
GCTTGCCAGACTCGCTGTTCCGACCATGGCGGTGATCAGAGGTCAGTGCCTTGGTGGAGGGATGGAGTTGGCCCTCGTATGTAACTTCATCGTTGCCGATTCAACCGCGATGTTCGGACAGCCGGAAATCATTCTTGGAGTGCTCCCACCTCCCGCCTCGGTCATGCTTCCTAGAAAGATCGGGCAATCCTATGCAGACGATTTGGTCCTTACGGGGCGATCAATCGATGCCCAGGAGGCATACAGGATCGGGCTGGTAACTCTTCTATCCAAAGAAGGCGAAGACGCATGGGACGCTGCTGTCCAATGGATTGAAAAACACATACTCCCCAAGAGCGCAGAGAGCCTTCGACTAGCAAATTCCGCGGTTCGCACCGACTTTTTCCGTGGAATCTGGGAGGATCTCCCAAGGATGGAGGCGCTTTATTTAAAAGAATTGATGGAAACGCACGATGCCAACGAGGGAATCAACGCGTTTATTCAGAAACGCAAACCCGAGTGGAAAAACCAATAATCCAATGTTGATTTAAGAATTTCTTTGCTCGCCGAGCAAACTAGCGCCCGCCAGTTCACCCTGATGCGGGAGCAATAGGGAGCGACGGCTCATCAGGTGGAGGCAGCGAAGCGACGGGAAACGTTGCCTGGGGGGTCTCTGGATCGGGGAGAGACGATTGGCCCTCCGAAACCGCCGGTAAGGGTAGGCTTGATTGCTTTACTATAGTGTCGGACGCGGTTTTGCAGTCTCCGGTGCTCACTTGGCTTTTGACTGTTTCAAGGCGTTGGATTAAATCGTTGGTTTGACTGATTTGAGTTGCAATATCAGACAGCGCGGTGCCGAGAAGTTGCCCTGACTGCTCCTTCCAAAGATTTATCTTCTGGTCGGTCTCGCTGGTCGTCTCCTGCAGTTTTTCTCTCAACCTTTCCATGACCTCGATCTGCACAGCCAAATCATCACTTGAGCGTTTGAGTTGTTCGGCTATACGAATCCCGGCAAGGCTCATTTGCGAGTTCGCCTTTTCTCTGGCGGCTTTTATCCGTTCGATCTGACGGCTGACTTGCTCTTGGAGAATCCTTATTGTCGAATCAAAACCGTTTATGTCAGCAGCGGTTACCTTTAGAGTTGCTGCGAGAAAGATCAGTGGAATCAGACAGGGTAAAACAAGTTTTTTCATTTTCTCCAACTCCTGGAGATTATAGGATGTAGAATCATCCTTTCAGTTAATCTCATATCAGAAATTACAATATGTTACAATGTTTTTATAATTTCAATTATCAATAAAATAAGTCAACTAGTACTAATAAGAGTATAATTAATTAATTAATCAAGTAAAGCCAGCCTTGATCCACAAAGGATTACTGAGATGGTCCATTACGAACAAAAGAACGATTAGGTGACTGGAGTCATTGCCAAGGCAGGTCCTGAAATGTAGTCTTCAACTACCGGAGCATAAGCGCTAAATTCCTCATGGAGTCGTATGGTACTTGCAATATACGCCCCGGTGCGCGCAATTGACGACTGGTAACGTCGAGAGCGTCTAACCGAGATCTGATAACCGAATGTTCCAAGTGCTTTGATGTTTCTTTGCAATGACATGACATTAAAGATGTAGCGGAATCTGCTTCCTGTCTGATGGCCGATTTCTTCAATACCTTCTTGGTAGCGTGTCAAGAGTTCGTCCACCAGGTCTTCCGGTAGGGTTACATAGGAATCACGCAGGAGTGAAGCCGGATCGTATTGGACCGGTCCCATTCGTGCGTCCTGAAAATCTATCATTACTAGGTGATTGTCGTGCACGATCAGGTTTCTGGCGTGGTAGTCCCTGTGACAGAACGACCGAGGCTCTTGTCCCAATTGTCGGCAAATCTTTCGAAAAAACTCTTCCAGGGTCGCGCGAACCACAGCCGAGGGCATTAATTTACAAAGACCCTCTACGAAATGGGTCATGAAGTAATTCATCTCCTCCGCAAACTTGTTTTGGTCGAACGGTGGATTGAATTCGTGCCATTTCCTGTCTAGTCCTATTGTTCTCAGCCTTAAATTAACAAGTAAGTCTACTGCCTCGGCGTATAATTCTC
>CAIXMD010000089.1 GCA_903920415.1 uncultured Desulfomonile sp. | reverse complement strand
TTCATCCTCTTCATGAGGGCACGTATTTCTGGGTCATCAGCCATTCCCGCTCCCTCGATAGGAGGAAGAATCAAGGCCTTGAACTGGATTGAATCATCCATCCGGCGGAGGTGAGACATCAGGGCGGACATGGCTCTATTTGCAGCAGCATAGTTGGCTTGTCCTGGATTACCTTGTATGGAGGCAGCCGAAGACAGGCATGAGAAGAACCTAATGCCTTTGTTCCTTGAAGCTCTAAAGAGATTCCATGCCCCAAGAAATTTGACATTAACCACGGCAGAAAAATTTTCCGGCTCCATTTCCCGAATGAGATCGTCTCTCAGGATTCCCGCACCGTGAACTACCCCTGCTATATTGCCGTGCAGCCTGAAAATCTCATCCATTACCGTGTTTGTCTGCTCCGGATCAGTCACATCACAACAGTAATACAAAGCATCTATCCCTTGAGCCCTCAAATCTTCAACGTTACGGACAACTTCTAAAGCCCGGGTGATTCGGCTTATATCCCTCTCTCGTTCCACTCCTGACAAGCCAGGCCTCAATTCGTCCACGAGATCGGCCACAGCCTCTCCTGAATGAATCTTTTCTGAAAGTAAACGCGTAAAATCTACTTGAGGGTCGAGAGCGGTCCTTCCCAATAGAACCATTTTGCAGCCGTACGGGATAAGACCCCTCGCTATACCATGCGTAATGCCGTACCCACCGCCCGAAAAGATCACAACATCGTCAGGACCGAGACTCAGACCACCTGAATCATAGAAGGTCGACGGCTGTACCCTGCCCTCCGTAGTGAATACCCCCCCGGCTCTGTAAATGGTCTCCAAAGGTTTCCTACTTCGGTCCAGAGAGCCACGAATTGCATCGCTTAGGTTTGTGTTCGTGTCGAGGCTGACTGTACGGAATTGGACGTAGCCGAATTCCAGCGCCGCACTCAGGAACATACCCAACACGCCTTCTGCCAAGAGACGGCTTAGGCTGTCTTCCTGGTCGGTTTTGTGTATGAGGAGTACGAATTTTTTGGCGGATGATTCAGTAAATGTTTTTAACAGGGAGAAAAATCCCTGCAGAAAACCAGGTATCTCCTCGATTCTTCCCAACTCCTTTTCAAGTATGTCGTCGAAAATGAACACCAGTCCCGCCGGGGGTTCCGCTTCGTGAAGTCTTTGGGCTGCCTTGGAGGATCCTTCGGGTGTTCTGATGTCGAATGAATCGTCTCCCGTTTCATCAGCATCTCTCATAAATGTCCAAAGCACTATGTCAGCCCCGTAGTCTCTTCTGAAAATATCTCCTACCTTTCTTCGGAGGCCGGTCCCTCCCCGGGCGGACACGATAATTACCGGTTCGGTCGGTCTTAGTTCAACCGGCTGAAGATCCCCTCCTATTAGAGGAACTTCGCTAAAAAGTACCCTCTTTACATCCGGTTTCTCTTCAGTGGCTGGAATTGTCGAGTCTGTCTGTCCCTTCTGAGAGGGCCATCCTGTTTTAGGTAGAGGAGGTTTGTGCCCGTCTCGGGCAAGTATCATGGAAATACGGTTGGAAATATCTCTTATCGTTCGAACGTCCATAAAATCCTCGAGTTCAATCTTGATACCGAAATGTCCTTCTACCGAATCCATTATGACAGGGAGGCGACTTGAGCGTATGGAAAGATCTTCCCTTAAATCCATGTCCGGCTCTATTTCATCTCTTTCGTATCCTGTAGCCTCCATGATCAAACGGATGATGGTTTCTGTGATGTCTTCAGTTGAGGAACCGGCTTGGAGAGAAGCTATTTCTTCAGGAGAGACATCCGTAATCGGCGGTGCGCCATTATCTCTCCGGGGGGCATCTGCATCAGAAATAGCCAACTTGGATGATGCAGCCTGAGTTGACATGGTCGACGATGACATCTGCTCAAGCACATCATTAAGATTTTTTTTCGTGAACTCCGGATCGTGCTCATTTCTTATGGCATCAATTATTTTGGGCCTGATAAATCGTCCGAAGCTTTCCATCACAAATGTATTGATTTCTCGCTGAACAATATTTTCCAAAGATCGCTGATCTGTCAGTCGGGGTGACGACTGCACTGAGGCGTCCATAATATTATTATCAGGTAATTTGCCATTTTTTCCCGATTCAAGAAAACGGATTTGGCAAGGTGTTTCAAGAGACTGAAGATGCCCACGGGCATAAAGTTGGGCCAGAGCCGTCTTGTAAATCATGACCTCTGCCGAAGGCAGACATGTCTGAATGCAGTCTGCATCGTCAAAGGTGTCCAAAATTAAGTTGCTCAATATTTCCCTGGGACCAACCTCGATGAAGAACCTCACACCGTAATCATGCCAAAGAGTTCGGATGTTGTGCATCCACTGGACCGGTGACTCCAGGTGTGCCATGACAATCCGTTTTATTTCTTTGGGGTCATAAGGAAAAGGCTGCATGGTCGTGTTTGATATTACGGGTATGCTCGGTGGTCTAAACTCGATGTCGGAGATAAATTCTTCCAATTCGTCGTGAATGCACCTCATGATAGGACTGTGAAAAGCCATGCTCACTCGGAGTAATGTACTCCGGAATCCGAGCTTTTTCAGATCAGATCCAAATGCTGTCACCTCATCGGTACCCCCACCGATAACTACCTGCCTGGGAGAATTCACGTTCGTTATATAAATATTACTCCATCGGCTCATCAGATCCTTCAGCACATCCATCGGAGCATCGCAGGCGAGCATTACCCCCGGATCCGGATTCATGTCGCATGCTTTGTCCATACAGACTGCTCTCATGTTCACCAACCTGAAGCCGTCTTCAAACGAGTAGACTCCAGCAAGACAAAGGGCCGTCAGTTCTCCCAGGCTGTGGCCGGCCATTGCAGTTGGATGAATCCCAAGAGAGATAAGATACTGCACCATTGCGTATTCGAGAGTGAATAAAGCAGGTTGTTGCCAGCGTGTCTTTTGGAGGTCTTCCTCGGAGTCATAGAACAGCAAATGCAGGATGTCAAAATCCGCTACCTCGGCTGCCCTATCCATCCATTCACGGATGATCGGGAATGCCTGATAAAGCTCGTGGCCCATTCCTGCGTAGTGGGATCCCTGGCCTGGAAAAACAAAAGCAAGAGGTGTGGGGGGCTGTTTTCCAAGACCGAGGTAAATTCCCTGTCTCTCAAGCGCCTTCAGTCGTTTCCCTAGAATCGGAACTCCGTTTTTTAGAGCTTCGCTCCGCTCAATAGCGTCCATGGCCGCTTGTTCCGTTTCGGCAAGCACGGCTACCCGATATTCATCTTCTGAGATAGTGCCCCGAAACAAGAAGATGCCCTCCGGTAAATGCCCCTGTGAAGCCCCATCGCTCCTCGCAAATCCTTTTCCGTCAGTAGCTGTCAAAATGGTGTCTTCGCCATCCACGGCTCTTTCGACCTGAACCACGTAATTGGAGCCGCCGAAACCGAAAGCATTCACCTGGAGTCTCCTGGGTCTGCCGTTTCTTGCTTCCCACTCGGCCGGCTCTTTGAGAACCGCTAAATTGGTGCCATCAATATCTATCTCCGGATCGGGATTGTCATAATTAAGAGTGGGAGGAAACGTACCGGCATTCATAGCCATGATTCCCCTGATTAAGCTATTAATCCCTGAAGCTCCTAATGTATGCCCTATCTGGGATTTGAAAGAGGTGATTATTGTCTTTTTTCTTGAATCGAAAAAAGTATTCAGGGCTCGGACTTCTTCACCGTCTCCTTGTCGAGTGCCGGTAGCGTGACATTCCACCAAGTCCACATCCTGTGGGCCGTAAGGAGTGTCCTTGAAAGAAGCGCGTATTGCAATTTCCTGGGTTTCTCTTGATGATTCCACCATTCCGAGGTTGTTGTTACTTGCCCCCATGCCCACTATATATGCGTGAACCGGAATTCCTCTCCTTCGGGCCACAGATTCTCTCTCTATGATGATCATTCCGCCGCCCTCGCCCAACACCATGCCATCCCGGTTTGCCTCGAAGGGGCGGCTGGTTTCTGCCGGGGCTCTTTGCACTCCGGACAAACCAGCTAAGGCACCCAGCGCTGAAAACTCCAGAAAATGCATGGGGCTGAGATATTCCTCACCACCACCCACTATGGCCGCATCAATAATCCCATTTTTCATCATCTGAATTGCGCTGTAGAGAGCTACAAGAGACGTTGCGCACGCAGCAGAAACCGAAAAGCTGGGTCCCGTGAATCCGTACTTGTTGCAAATAAAACCTCCTGCTGAACAATTCAGTCTACCGAGAAGAGTCGTGTCGTCCACGCCTATTCTCCCCGATTTTACTTCGTATTCTAGGGCCTTCTCGGCTTCTGCCGAAAGATTCATCACCCTCTTCACCGCTGAGATTATCTTGTCGGTGGAACATCGTATTATCATGTCCTGGAGAGTTCCTGCCGCTTCACCAGAGTTCTGTGATATGAGCACGCCAATTCTGTCTCTTGGAATATCCGATTCCACTATTCGGGATTCATCTATCACTTTATTCGCAAGCCACATCGTTATCTTTGTGGCTCCTGTCATGGTCCGGAAATCCTGGGGCGGAATACCGAGTTCCTTTCTGGTAATGTCCAGGTCGATGAATGCCCCCACTTTGCAGTAGGTCTTTTCGGGAACCCTTGGCCTGGGGTCGTAGAAGATGCTGTGATCCCACCTTGACAAGGGGATTGTGCTAATCCCGCTCCGCATTTCCAGGCTTGCTCTCAACACATCGTATGGGTTATCACCGAGCGAATTGATCACGCTCATCGCAGTTACGGCAAACCTCTCTAATTTTGACGGATCGGATGCCGTGACTCTTGAAATTCGGCTATTCACATGGGGGCTGGAGCCCTTTCTGACTACCAACACGGGATCTTCTTCACCACGCCGATTCCTGAGTGGTCCTTTGAATGGCAAGCCTGGAGCTAGAGGGCCCTTAGCCAGTTCTTGGTGAAGCTCTGAAACACTGCGAACCTCATTGAGGGCACAGGCACAAGCGCCACTCATGAATTGCCCGTCCTGAAGGCAACTCGACTCATCCAAAACCCTGCCTCCCGGCCGATCCAGACCTCGGGCAGCTATAAACAAGCTCCCTGCGCTAATCGCTTCGATCCTTCGGCGAAATGACATCTCGTCTTCAGAGCCTGAGTTAAAATTTCGTTCGAGTGAACACAGTGCATCGATCTTTGGAGTCTTGAGAGACCTTACCTGCAATCCAGTCCCCTCACCAGTGACCACAGTAGACCCCAAGGCAGCATCAAGCACTTTACGTTGATAAAGGTGAGTAAGCGCCCCCGTCTCGACTATTTCCGCAGTAGCAAGGTAGGCGGTACCCATCTGTATGGCGTCTGCCCCCAGCATAGCTGCCATAAAAGCAGTCTCCCTGTTGAATATTCCTCCGGCAAGAATAATTTTCCGCCCCTTGAAAAGGGAAGGATCATTTCGCCTTGCCTCGAGCACTGTCTGGGCCAGCGTCATGGTACTGTACTGACCAACATGGCCGCCGGCCTCGTGCCCTTCGCAGATCACGTAATTGACTCCTGCTTCAAAAGCGAGTTTCAGGAGTTCTTCATTCGGGGCTATGTAGATAACGTCTATGCCGTCAGCAATCAGTTCGGCCGCATGGGACGGCTCTCCTGCTGCAATAACTGCAAAGCGTGGTTTAATGCGACGTATCCACGCTAAATGGACTTCCCTGAACGGATTTTCCGGCAGAGTGATCACATTGACGGCATAGGGTATCCCCTTCATCACTTCTGGCAGCCGCCCCAATCTTTGTTCCAATGTGTCAGCATCCATGAGTCCTAGCGCAATGGTAGGTAAGCCTCCTGAGACAGCTATCCGGAAGGCGAATTCTGGAACATCCGTTATCCAAGACATTGCTCCCTGGATGAACGGATAGACTGTTCCCATTTCCATAGCCATAGCGCTATCCTCAAAGATCCTTGCCCTGACCGAGGAATTATGACAGCAGTCGCTGATTGCTCTTACAAATCCTTCTACTGCAGCTTCAGTGCTCGTTCCGTACCGACCGGCAAATGTATTTGCGAACGCTGCCTCTACTCCGAGAAAGATTAGCTCTTCCCTCCCTAATTGGCTTTCCAAAGGCTCTACTGCCTCACGACTAATTCTGTTTGCAAACAGACGCCTCTTTTCATCAGTAATCTCGGTCCCGCAAAGTGAACCAGCGTAACTTTTCAATTTCTTTATTGCTGTGGAATTTCCTTTATTGAATAGACGGCATGGGACTCCAAGGTTCAAGCCTACAAGGTCGGTGTGATGAGGGCTAAGGTTTGCGAGTCGGTTCCTTAACCGAGTCTCCACAACCGGCAAATCCGTCAACCAATGCACACTCTCGAAGACCACTCCTTCTGCCCCTGTAGACAGAAAGGCGGCTGCAGCTTCTGGAGTAGCTACCCCCCCCCAGATGAACAAATCCGGGGCCGTATTCCGGTCTTTTACTAAAGATCGGACCGATGAGTAGAGGGTAAAGATCGTTTCGCTCCCTACGAATCCTGAAGCTTCACTCCCCTTGAGAGCCAAGTTTGTGATGCCGGGATATTGATTCAGAATAAGGTCAATGAGATCTACGTCCGAAACGACTGGAATTACTGTGATATATTTCGATAACTGAATAATTCTGTCGAGAAAAAGATTCAAAGGCTCCTCTGATAGAGTTGGATTCAATTCAGTCCAGACCCTGTTTATTCCGATTTCTTTCAGAAAGTCCTCTAGATCAGAATCTAGCAGAGCGTGAGGAGAAATCTTTAGATCTACGGCTTTCGCGGTAACATCAGCTTTCAATAAGTCTCCTCCGACCGACTCGGGGACTAATGAGGACAAGTCAAATATCGCTACGGTCGACGTCCGGCGAGCCATTTCCACTACGGAAGAGTCAATCTCCCGGGGCCGCCATACAAAGGCGATTACGGGTTCTTTTCTATTGTCAGCCATAAGATACCCCTAGGTGATGGTCATGAATAAACATTAAATATATCATATTTTGGAGAACATGATTACCAAAACGTGACAATAGCATCTGAGGTGAAGAGCTTTTCACTTTTATCTCCTTATCAAGCCTGATATACTGATTAATTAATTGTTCAAATCAAGGTGCTCCTCATGAGTCAGAGGGTTGGTGCAAAAGGGAGCCGGAGGAATAATGATTACACCCATGAACGTTCTCCTTACAGGGGGTACGGGTTTCCTGGGCGAGTATATAATGGCTGAATTGCTAGAACGCGGGCATTCCATCTGGGCCCTATATAGAAGCGAAGCCCGC
>CAIXMD010000088.1 GCA_903920415.1 uncultured Desulfomonile sp. | reverse complement strand
CTGATCTCCAAGGTCTTGAACGCTGCGATAGTCACCTCCGTTATCGCGCAAACATCGTCATGCTTCTCGTCCCTGATCACGATCTTTGGATTCATAGTCTCGTATTCATCTTTCTTGCAGGCCATCAATGTTTATACGAATGGGGAGCTTCACTATAAAAGGAGTTGTGATTTCAATCGAGTTCGAGCTCTTCCTCGAGCGCCTTTATTCTTTTCTCTGCCTCCTTGAGTTCCTCCGGGTCCGAGATCCCTTTTCCCAGTCTCATCCTCAGGGAGAGGAGTTCCATATCTTTTCGATGTTCCTGGCAGTTGATTTTCATCACATTGGTCCTGATTCCCTGAAAACCCTTTTCGAAAATCCCATATTTCGCACTTTTTTACAAGGCGGGGGGGGTATTTTTCAGATTCACATTTCAGGGCATGACTGCAAAATTTCCACGGATGCCAGTATACCGGAATAAATCTGTCTGTCAACATTTATCTTGACAGACAGACTCCATGATGATAGCAAAGAATCAGGAGGTGCATCATGGAACTTACAGAATGGGCGAAGCTTCAGGAAGGGTTATTGAAGGCTCAGTTATCGGTTATCCGTGGCTATGTGAGAGGTGGTGATGTTGGCGGTAAAGAGAGGAATGCCTCACCTTCTCAGCGTAAGTCACAGATGAGTATGATCACGGACATACTCGCATCAGATGGAGCTCCGTTGCACGTGTCGGAGATCATTCGCCGGGTGGAGCAACAGTACGGGATAAAACTGGACCGGGAGTCGATGGTGTCGGCCCTGACCAAGAAGGTGAAGAAAGGGGTTATGTTTGTCCGGACCGGCCCCAACATCTTCGGTCTGAAGGGGCAGTAGAGATGAACGGCGACGTTGGAAGTTTTACCTTGGCGCATCTGCCGATCGTGAAGGCGTATGCGCAGCGCATGGGATTTGTGGAGATCATTGATCGGGCACTCCCTGGTGGCATGCATGCAAACCCCGGGATAGTAGTCTTGGGACTGGTGATGAATGTTCTGTGCGGCCGGTCACCGCTTTACCGGGTGGAGGAGTTTTTTCGCACCCGTGACGTGGCGTTACTTCTGGGAGAAGATATGACCGCCGGGATGCTCAACGACGACACCATCGGACGGGTTCTGGACCACATTTACGAGTATGGCACATGGGAGATATTCTCCTCGGTTTGCATACAGGCCTTTCTGAACTTTGGTGTGGACTGTTCTGTGGTTCACCAGGACACCACCTCAGTGAGCGTGTGGGGAGAGTACAAGCCGGCGCCCGGCGATCCCGTACTGGTTACGTATGGGTTCAGCAAGGACAAGCGACCGGATCTCAAACAGTTCATTTTATCTTTGCTGTGCGTGGAAGGCAATCTTCCCTGCCACGCAGGGATTCTGGACGGCAACGCGGCGGACAAGAAAACCCATGGGAAGGTTCTCGCGGCACTTCCCGGGATCATGGCACGTCACAAAGTAGGGGAGCAAGAGTTCATCTACGTGGCTGATTCTGCTTTGGCCACGGGGGGGAATCTCTCTGCCATGGAGAGTATTCACTTTATCACCCGACTGCCGGGGAACTTCGGCGCTTGCGGCGAGCTGATCGGCAAGTCTGTTGCTTCCTGTTCCTGGCAGGATGTGGGGCGATTGTCGCACCGAAAAGTGAAGGGCAAAGAGATTTGTGCCAGTTACCGTCTACAGGAAGAAACCGTTACACTCTACGACAGGACGTACCGGGCGGTGGTGGTACACTCCGACGCCCATGACAGGCGGCGGCAGAAACGCATTGATAAAGCTGTCAAAAAAGATGCCGCGGCACTCAAGGCTGAGGTGACGGTGTTGAGCCGCAAGGAGTTCTTCTGTCTTCCTGACGCTCAGGCGGCTGTGGCAACGGTAAAGGACGGCGCTTTTCATCGGATCTCTTTTTCCTTTGAAAACCGCCCGGCATATGGTCGGGGACGTCCTTGCAAAAATGGAAACCGTCGCGTGCAGGGGATCCGCCACCGAGTGCTGGCGACCGTGAGCGAGAACCAAGCTGCCGTGGAAAAGCTGCGGGAGGAGGCCGGCTGTTTTGTGCTTCTGACCAATGTGCCAGTAGAAGAGAAAACGGGGCTTGAAATTCTCAAAACTTACAAAGAGCAAGAGGGCATCGAGAGAAACTTCGGGTTTCTCAAAGACCCTCTCGTGGCCAATGACGTATTCCTCAAAAAACCGCACCGCATCGAAGCCATGGGGCTTGTGCTGGTTCTCTCACTGCTCCTTTGGCGCCTGATGGAACGGACCATGAGAAGTAAGGCCAAAACGGAAAACATCAGGCTCCAGGGCTGGAACAAAAGGGAGACCACCAGCCCCACGTCTTTCATGATGGCTTCCAAATTCTCACCTGTTTTTGTTGGTGTAGATGGCGACCGGCGGTTTCTGTTTGCACCGCTGGACACGGTGCAGATTGCCTATCTCAGTGCGCTGGAAGTTCACCCTGCCGTCTTTACGAAAATGGGATCAAGTAAGGCCAGCATACGGTCAGGATACCAGTGACAAGGAACTGAGAAAATGGCCAAAGAGTGTTTCAAAAAGTGCGAAACATGGGTGGCAATCATCTGATACATGACAAAGGTTTTTCCCGCTCGGCGAGGTCCTACGATGGCAAGGATCTCCGACAAGTTGCGCAAGTCTGCGGGGACAGGGGCTGCATCTCTCGAGATGAGGGGAGGAAGAAGGAATTCTTCCAGCCACTAGGCAATCATGTTCTTCAATATAGCCTGATTCATGGCAAGAGTCAGGTCAGAGCAGGTCACTTAAGTAAACAATTATCTCACCATTTGTTTACCGGAGAAAAAAGCAGCGCCTAAAACATTCTCACTCAAATATCCGTAACCTTTCCCCCATCGTTTTGCCACAGAGTGCCGCCACCCAAGCCGCCGTTCGGGCGGCCTGTTTCTTCCG
>CAIXMD010000087.1 GCA_903920415.1 uncultured Desulfomonile sp. | reverse complement strand
GCCGGATTGCGTAGTCGAGGAAGTTAGAAACACCCCTGATCATCAGCAAAATCACGCTCCGAAAATGCACATTTCATCTGGCATTCAATCAGTGCCTTCGGGAAACCGTCCGCATCGACATAGATCCGCATGTCTGTCCTCTTCCATACCCAGACCGAGCGGCCTTCAGGCCCCCATGACCTCTTTCACCCGGCCGACGATGCCACCCTCCAGGCGTACCTTAATACCGTGGGGATGATGTGAAGATTTGGTGAGAATATCCCGGACGACGCCTTCTGTGAGCGTACCGGTTCGCTGATCTTGTTTCTGAACGACCTTCACTCGCATACCTGTTGTAATGTCGGATCTGTTTTTCCCTATATGGTCAATCATTTGCGCCCTTCATTCGGTATTCAATAAACTGTGCATGACGGTTCTGGTGTGGAGTTTATTTGAAATCATAAATACCAGCCAGATGTTTTTCTATATATCAATATATGCACAGACTGGTGGTGAGTAGTCACCCTCGACAGATAGAATTGTGAACATCTCCAACAGACAACTACCCCCTGAATAATGCACACTTGTAATTGTCGCCAAAGAGTTGACGCAAGCGGACAGGACCAGTCAAGACCTGAATGGCGCGGCCAATTATAGGGGCAAAGATACTGACCACTTAATACGCTCTATCGCCGGGAGCGATGGCAAACTCCGGAAGGTCACTCAATTGTGGCGCCGATAGTAGCACCTTCTCATGGTCTGTGAACAGGTATACCTACAATGACTTGGCAGTACTACAGAGAGACCGGTATACCCCTGTCCCTCAAAAACTCTTTAACCTGTCGGACACTGAGAAGACGATAATGGAAAACCGAAGCTGCCAACAGGATGGTTGCCCCGGCCTGGGTAACCGCATCGTAGAAATCTTGAAGTTGTCCGGCTCCACCAGAGGCAACAACAGGCACATTCACAGCCTCCGAAATGGCTTTGGTAAACTCCAGATCATAGCCTGATTGAGTACCATCTCCGTCCATACTGGTCGGCAGGATCAAGCCGGCACCCAGCGCCTCACATTGCTTCGCCCACTCGATTGCATCTTTTCCGATAGGTTTGGTGCCGCCAGCGACGACCAGTTCGAATCCGGAAGCCGTCGCACTGTTTCGGCAAGCATCAATGGCCACGGTGATGCACGGCGAGCCGAACCTCTTTGCGGCCTCCTCGACCAGCGAGGGACATTCTACCGCCGCACTGTTCATAGAAACCTTCTCCGCACCGGCCTCAAGAACCAGTTCTATGTCTTCTAGGGTGGAAATGCCTCCGCCAACTGTAAGCGGTATATGGATCACTGAAGAAACATTCTTCACCCATTCGAGTCTCGTTTTACGGTTTTCCAGCGTCGCCGCTATGTCGAGCATGGCCAGCTCGTCGGCTCCCTCTCTCTGGTAAAGGGAGGCGTTTTCAACTGGATCGCCTGCATCCTTGATCTGCACAAAGTGAATACCCTTGACTACACGACCGTTTTTCATGTCAAGGCACGGCATGATTTTTATCGTTTTCATGATTTCTCCTTCCATCTGTCAAGGCCGGAGAAAAATTGTACCGGCGTTTATACTGGGAACATCAGGGTGCATTTACTGCAATCCACGCGGATCAGGCACTGGGGACTTTACAGAGAAGCTTTGCAGCGTCCTGAAATCGTGGGTTTGGCCATAGGAACTCGACCAGATTGCCTGCCGGAGCCGGTTTTAGAAAAGAGGCCAAGTATACTGAATATGGGCAACAGTCCAAAACAGACCGAGGTGAAGTGAGGCAACGGGAATATGAGTCATGAACATGATTCTGAAATTATTCGAGGATGAAAATAACCTCCGCCCTAACGCGGTATTCCAGTATTTTGCCGGCATCGCAATTGACACTCATATCTACGATTTTCATGCCGGTGATATTCCTCAGCGTCTTGTTAGCTCTATCAAAAGCAATCTTGACTGCGTCGTCAAAGCTTTTGGGGGAACCTGCTACGACCTCCGAGACTCGAGCCACTCTTCCTGCCATATAACTGCCCTCCCTAACCATATTGCCTCACGTCACCCTAGACTAGACAATTAGGGGGGGAATTGTCAACTTTTCATATCATCCTGT
>CAIXMD010000086.1 GCA_903920415.1 uncultured Desulfomonile sp. | reverse complement strand
GCAATGGCAAAGACAATCGGCACAAATATGGATGCAACTTTATCGGCCAAACGCTGGATAGGAGCCTTCGAGCCCTGCGCCTCTTCCACGAGGCGGATTATCTGGGCTAAAGCCGTCTCAGATCCTACCTTGGTAGCTCTGAAAGTGAACGACCCGCTCTTGTTTATGGTTGCACCAAAGACCTGATCGCCCGCTTCTTTCGCTAGTGGCATACTTTCACCGGTGAGCATGGATTCATCGACCGCAGACAATCCGGAGAGAACCATTCCGTCAGTGGGAATTTTCTCCCCTGGCCGGACAACAATCACATCCCCTTCTGCCAGCAGATCTACGGGAATATCCGATTCTAGGCCGTCCTTGACGACTCGGGCGGTCTTCGGCTTAAGCCCCATGAGTTTCTTGATTGCCAAGGAAGTCTTTCCCTTGGCACGAGCTTCAAGGAAGCGCCCCAAAAGTATCAGGGTGACGATCATGGAAGCTGCATCGAAATACACATGAATGCTGCCGTGCTCGACGGCGAACAACTGAGGGAAGAATGTGACCAGACTGGAGTAACTATAAGCTGATAATGCACCCAGGGCCACGAGCGTGTTCATGTCCGTAGTCCAGTGACGGGCTGCTTTCCACGCTCCAACAATAAAACGGCTTCCGACCCAAAAGATTACGGGCGTGGTAAGCAAGAAAAGCGACCAGAGCAAGTATTTCTCAGGTATGGCCTCGACAAACGCAAAGTATTCCGGCATCGAACCGACGTGGACAATAATGCTCAGAACAAAACCAACTATCAATTTCAGTTTCAGATCATTGAGTTCCCTAAGTTGGGCTGTTTCCAAGGGATCATCACCCGTATCGCTCACTGTTCCCAGGAACTGGTAACCAGCTTCTTCCAATGCTTTCTTGAGTTCCGGCAGGACTCCGGCATTACTGTCATAAACGAGTGAAGCTTTTGAAGTAGCGAAGTTTACCGAAACATCCTTGATCCCAGGGACGTCCTTGAGCGCCGCCTCTACACGACGAACGCATGCAGCGCATGTCATGCCGTGAATCCGGATGGTTTCCCTAGTCAACTTGATAACCCGCTTTCTCAATACTCTCTTTAAGTGTCTTCATTTCTAAGGCATTGCCGTGCTCAAAAGAGGCTTGACCACGTTCCAGGTCCACATGCACATTACTGATGCCTTTGATCTGGCAGAGAACCTTGGTCACAGCCATCACACAGTGCTTGCAGGACATCCCCTTGATGTTAAGTGTAGTAACCATCTTTCTCACCTTTCGTCCATTCATTGATTCCGACACAGGAGCGTAAAGCTTCATCTGGAAATCGGCTCAAGTTGCTACGGTTCCTCAACTGAAAGCTTTCGTTTCCAGCAGGCTAGAAGGCCATCTTTTCCAAACATGAGCTGTACAAGTTCCCATCCTTCCAGACCCCGTTCGTTCAAGATATCGACGAGTATCTGAGGCTCATGGGATGGAACTTCCTTGATTCCACAGTCACCCTTCTCTGAGCAAAAGTAAACTACCCGGCTGAAGGTTTCAGCCGGATGCCTTGTTATTTCATATTCAAATTGCTCCATTCGATCTCCTCTCTTCTTAACGGACTGCTGAGACGGGGTTTCATATTCTCAGGCTTAAAGTTAATGCACTGTCCCCATCAATTCAATAGACATACGCATGTTCCTCATAAGGCTGTAAGAGTTCACTTTTTGTTATTGACTTTGGACCGCCACAGTGGCATCACTGCAACGCGGACCCCAAAAAAACTAAGGATAAGTTCTATGAAAAAGATAGCCGGCATAGTACTGGCAGTTTTCGGCATGTGGTCACTCATATTCACCGGATGTACAGAAACAAAAAAAAGCACTGAAGCTCCTAAACCCGCCGCGTCTCAAATCACCGAAAAACAGAGCCAGAGCGACGTCAAAAAAGATGTGTCAGAAAAGGACCACGAGATGATGAATAAGTTGCAAGAACTCGTCAAGTAGTAGCAGTTGTTTGTGCAATTACGGCGGTTGCTATTGATGGAAGGACTATTGTCCCGGAGAAACTTCGGTGAAGCAAACAACTGATAAAATAAGGGCTTTCCGGCCATTTTGCAAGGTCTTGTTACTCGTTACATTTTTCTTTCTCGTGGCGGACATTGATTCCGCTCGTTCCTCAAACACTATCCAGGTGAGCCAGGGAACGGCGTTCACCATCATTCTGAAATCCAACCCCTCTACCGGCTACCAGTGGTCAGCAAAATTTGACCATGGTATCCTCCGATTAAAGGAAAAAACTTTCAAACGTCCTTCCGGTTCTCTCCTGGGAGCACCAGGAGAACAAATCTTCATTTTTATCGCAAGAAAAGTCGGCATCACAAATATCGAAATGACTTATTGCAGGACGTGGGAAAAGAATTTTGCAGAGCAACGTGTCTATGAAGTAAGAATCACCGAATAACGAATTGAAAACTTTTCCGGTCCAAACCTTCAATCCGAAATCTTGCCGGTAGTGTCTTTAATGTCAGCGCACTTTATCCCAAATTTGATATAATAGACTAGCCTGTGTGGCGGGTAATTTGTAAATCAAATCCATAAATTGCCGTTGAACGTAATACGGCCTTTTGCTATGTCATCAGGTAGCCCAGCGACTTCCGAGTTCAAAGGAGCCCAAAAATGATGAAGGATTATCCCAAAACCATAGTTGCCAAAGATGGGACGTTAGTGCGTCTTCGACCCGTGGTCAAGGCAGATGAAGATGCTCTAAGGAAATTCTTTGCACAAATTCCTGAAGAAGAACAATGGTTCCTCCGGGAGAACATGACAGACCAGGAATTTCTTAGAAAATGGCTGAATAAGATGGACTATGACCAGGTGTTTCCCATTGTGGCCGTCAAAGAAGATGATGGAGCTATCCTGGCCAGCATAACGCTTTATCGGTCTGCTTCTCCAGCAATTCGTCACGTGGTGCATCTTCGCATTATGGTTCACCCGGAGTACCGATCGCTGAGACTGGGCAGTTGGTTGATTCTTGACAGCGTAAAATTGAGCATGGATTTGGGCGTTGAAAAAGTAATCGCAGAATTTGTTGCTGGTGTAGAAGATGCAGCAGGCGCAGCAGCGGCAAAACTTGATTTTCAGCAGGAAGGAGTATTGCGAGAGTACGTGAAGGACCGGCAAGGCAAATATCGAGATCTGATCATAATGGTGAGAAATCTGCACAAGGATTGGAGCGATTTTTGACCTTACCTTCCGAAGCAAGCAACGATTCCGAGCGCCATATGAAAATCGTGGTTGAGGAGACTCATAAAGGAACACTTACGTTCCGCTCTCACTGCCCACCGAGTTTTATTGAAGGCCTCCAGATGGAACGCGGCCTCGGCCATTTTGCTCATTATTCTTCCATTATCCCGAATGTTGAGGCATTCGAGACCATTGCGCGCAACAAGGCAGGAAGGGTGACCCTTGCCCTAATTGACCCGAACCTGGTAGTGGGATACGGGGTGTGCTGGTATCCGGACAAGGAAGATCGATGGAGCGCCCTGGGCGACCTTATGTATGAGATGGCTGCCGTTGAGGTAAGCCGTAATTTCCGTGGCCTCCATGTGGGGCGTCGGATTATGGACCTCACGATGGACGACGATTTTTTTGAGGACAAGATTACCTACATGGTAGGTTTGTCTTGGCACTGGGACCTGGAAGGGAAAGGCCTGACCGCTGCCCAGTACCGACGTATGATGATGGATTTATACAGCCTTTACGGATTTCGAGAAGTCTATACCAATGAGCCAAACATCACCCTGAAACCCGAGAACGTGATGATGACAAGAACCGGCTCCCGAGTCTCCGAGGAAGACCAGAAAAAGTTTCGTTACCTCCGCTTCGGGATTAAGCAGCCGAAATGAACTGACGGTTTAATACCGCAATTCCGATAGTAACACCGGAGTTCTCATGTCCAGTGCCGATAATGTACAAGGGGTGCCCAGAGAAGTTGTGATAGAGTTCTTTAAGCATACCTTGCCATTCAATGAACTCGATGATTCCGCCCTTCAGTACCTCGCCAAATTTAGCGTCATTGCTTTCTATCCAAGGGGCACAGTTGTTCTTGAGCAGGATGTGACAGAGGTCGAGCACCTGTATCTCATTCAAAAAGGTGGGGTAAAGGTATATCTCGTAGGTGAGGATAAAGTCGAAAAACTGGTGGATTACCATGGAGAAGGAGCCCAGTTCGGCGCTGTAAGCCTATTGAGCGGTTCCATGGCCAATCTTAACGTCGAAACGGTGGAGGATACGTTTTGCTTCTTGCTGGCAAAACAGGCGTTCTTGAAGGCAGTACAGCGTGATCCCCATTTTGCTCAATACTATCTCAAGAGTTTTTCCGAGGACCTCGTAGGATCGGCTTATTGCGAACTGCGTTCCAGGGGACTGAAGGCCAGAACGGACGATGCTCTCTATGTTTTCAGTTGTCGGGTGGCCGACGTTATAAACCATCCGCCCCAGGTTATATCAGGATCACAGACCGTTCACCAGGCCGCGGCACAGATGGCTGAATTAGAGATAGGGTCGCTCCTGGTACGAGATCCTGCCGGGAATATTACGGGTATCATAACAGACAAGGATATGCGAAAAAAGGTGGTGGCCGCTCGCCTGGACTATGAAGAGCCGGTAGAGAAAGTGATGGCTTCACCGGTGCACACCATTTCGGCTGAAGCCACATGCTTTGATGCTGTGCTGGAGATGATGAATAATCAGGTTCACCATCTTGCGGTGGAACGCCAGAACCGGATAGTGGGCGTGGTGACGGCACATGATATTCTCGTGTTCCAAGGGAGTTCGCCACTCTATTTATTGAGGGAAATAGTGGCCCAGAGGAAGATAGAGGGGCTGTACGTACTGTCTGAAAAGGTTCCCACCGTAGTGCGCTCGCTCATTGAAGAGGGGGCTAAAGCCAACAATATAACCCGTATGATATCTGTTATAAATGACCACATCATTGAACGTCTTTTGACCTTGATGCAGGAAAAAATCGGCCCCGCACCCGTCCCGTTTTGCTGGATGATGATGGGAAGCGAGGGACGAAAAGAGCAGACTTTCCGGACGGATCAAGACAATGCGATCATGTACGAGAACCCTGGTCAAGAATGGGAACAGGTAAAGGCTGCTAAGCTCTATTTTCGCCGTTTCGGCAACGAAGCCATCGAACACTTGACAGCATGCGGGTATCCATTATGCAAGGGAGGAATGATGGCCTCAAGGAGCCGGTGGCGAAAATCCTATGGAGTGTGGACAGCGTATTTCGACAGGTGGATGTCCAATATCGAGCCCCAGGAAATGCTTAATGCCAAGATTTTTTTTGATTTTCGATCAGGGTATGGGGATAAAGCCCTGGCAGAGCGACTCCGAGACCATTTGGCCGAAGAGGCCCTCCGCCAAAAAGTTTTCCTGAATCACCTTGCTAAGGACTGTCTCGCAATCCCGCCTCCCCTATCTTTTTTCCGCAACTTCATGGTGGAAAAGGACGGCGAGCACAAGAATCGTCTTGACTTGAAGATGAGAGGATTAGTGCCGTTCGTGGATTTTGCCCGTATGATGGCTTTAAAACATGGAATTAAGGAGACCAATACCCTGGCTCGCCTGCAGATCCTGGCTGATGGCGGCCATCTCCCGAAGGAACTCTACAGCGAAACGGTCGCGGCGTACGAGTTCTTGATGCAGCTTCGTCTTGTACATCAGTTGAAACTGCTGGAAGCAGGCAAGGATCCCCACAACTTTGTCGATCCGGCAGATCTCTCGGATTTGGAGAAGGCAACCATGAAAGAAGCTTTCGGCGTGGTAAACCGAATCCAGTCTTATGTTACGAAAATGCGCTCTATGATTTAGTTTTCTCGCGATAAATCTCCCTGCGGGCAGGAGAATCCAATTGAAACTATGTTGGCCCTGGCCACAGAAAATGGCCGTGCATCCTGCCGGAAAACAAAATGCAGAATATTTTTCCGCCTTTGATCCGAACCGTGCCATAGGTGACTACGAATTTGTTGTCTTTGACACCGAACTGACCGGCCTCAGCCCCCGTCGAGACGAGATTGTCTCTATAGGTGCAGTGAGAATCAAGGAACTGCAAATAATTGTGAATGACTACTTTTACTCCCATTCTCAGACCATAAAAACAACCTATACAGCCGGAACGTTCATACACCGCATTACTCCTGACGAGGCCAGAAAAGCACCCACACTTGATGTGGTGATCCCGGCCTTTGTCGAATTCTGTGGGGCCGCCGCTTTAGTCGGTCATTTCGTGAACATTGACATTCCTTTCCTTGAAAAGGCGTGTAGAAAAATCATTGGGGGAATAATGAAAAACCCCTGCCTGGATTCCATCCGACTGGCCAAGGTTTACGACAAAGGACTGAGGAAAAAATCTCCGGATAAATACAAGGTTATTGACTCCCATAACCTCCGAGTGCTTGCCGAAGCATACAATTTACCACTGTTCCAACAGCACAATGCACTGGCTGATGCTCTTCAGACAGCCTATCTCTTTATTTTTCTGGTAAAAAGTCTCGGTCAAGAGGGTCTGGAAACCTTCGGGGACTTTTATCGGGCCGGACGTTACCGCAGGTGGTTGGTTTAAGGCGAAAAAATGAGAAAAAGGACTCGCCCTTCATCCTCTGAAAGAAAGAAGGGCGAGTAGTGAAGCGTTTCTAGAAGTTTTTAAAGCAGCGATCCACGTACGCCTTGTCCATTTTGGGTGTAACAAAGCTCACGATCACTGCAATTAATAATGCACAAGGCATTGCAATCACGTTTTGATCAACGAACTGCAATTTCCACATCCAACTGCCGGCTGGATAACCTGTCACCAGGGTTGCACTGCCGAAAAGCCAATTGGAAAGCCCCAGGGCCGTCGCTTCTTTTTGGTGGATGAAGATTGCATACAGCGTGCTGATGAGAAAACCGCCGACCATGCTGCAAACAGCTCCTGTCCTCGTGATCCCCCTCCAATAGAGCCCCAGCAAGAGAACCGGCAGAAAGGACGACGAGCACAGCCCGAAAAAGAATGCCGTCGCAAGGGCTATGATGCTTCCAGGGAGAAAGATGCCCCACAAGAGGGTGAACAAAATGGTCAGTCCTACTCCCACACGGGTCACCATGAGCGTGTCCCCTTTTGCGCGCATGCCTTTCTCGTAAAAGTCTCTTCCGAAGGAAGTGCCGCCCGCATGATATTGGGCGCTCAAGGTGGACATGGCAGCAGCAAACATAGCGAGGACGAAAAGCATTGAGAACCAGGGGGGGAAAAACTTCTCGATGTAGGTTGGGATTATTTTATCAATGTTGCCGCCGGCAACTGTGACCGAAATGGCAGGGATCTGCTTGGTGACACCGTCCACCACTTTGTCCATCATGCCCATTTTCTGGAAGAAGATCGCGTTAGTCAGCGCTCCGACGACAAAGGCAACACCGGTCATGCAGAGTATGAAAATGCCGCCGTACATCACGGCGCGCTTAAGCTGCTGCTCACTCTTGATGGTCATGAACCGCACGGCAAGCTGAGGCTGAGCGAGAACACCGATTCCCACCCCAAGGACAATGGTCGTATAAATGGTGAGCCATATCGGACTGCCGGGCACAGCACCCTGGGTCCAGCCCACCATACCGATTTTCTTAAGGCTTTCAGGGTAATATTTTACCATTTCCGTCAGAGCCGTATGAGCCGGTACGACTCCTCCTAACATCCAGTAAGTGGCCACCAGAAATACTGCCATGATAATGAACATCAGGCAGCCCTGAAATGCGTCGGTGTACATAACGGCTTTTAAACCGCCGGTCAGGACGTACAATGCCATCAGGAACGAGCAGCCCAACAGGGCGGCGTAGTAGTTTACCCCCAGGTAAACTTCAATCAACCTAGCCAACCCAATGAGCACTGCTCCCGCATAAATGGGAAGAAAAATGAAAATGACGGCCCCTGCGAAGCCCTGGAGAAATATTGATCTGTACCTTCTGCCGATCAATTCAGGGAATGTATGGGTATCCAGGGCCAACCCCATGAGCCGTATCCGTTTGCCGAAGACCACAAAGGCTATAAAAATACCGACAAAGATGTTTAGGAAAGTCAACCAGAGTAAGGAAAAACCAAACATGGCGGCTGCCCCGCCGAAACCAATTATGGCCGAAGTGCTTATGAATGTTGCACCGTAAGACATGGCCATAACGAATGCCCCCATGCTTCGTCCAGCTACCAGGTAATCTTTGGCGACCTTGGTCTCTTTCCAGCCCTTGTAACCCAAATACAAGGTTATGAGGAGATAAATAACCACCATAACCAGTTTCATAAAAAGTTCTGAATCCATGATGCCTCCCTGAAAAAAGTTCTCATTAGGGTTTGTTCACAACTACGGAAGTTCCTTCTCCAGCTCCCTTTCCTCCTTCTCCCAGTCGGTGACTTCCTTAATGTCGCCCTTTGTTTCTTCCGATCCGAAGAAAAATAGGCCGTAAACCAGGCACCAGAGAGCGGCCAGGATACAAAGCACGTACACCAAGGCCAGCTCAAAGCTTGCAATACCGAGCCACATGATTCGCCTCCTTGTATTAGTTGAGAGTGTAGTCCAACACTGGGCGCCACCGGCACCACGCCGGGACACGTATCCCTAATCAACGCGCTTTTAATTCATTCCAGCAGGACG
>CAIXMD010000085.1 GCA_903920415.1 uncultured Desulfomonile sp. | reverse complement strand
GGCGGGCAGAGCCACCATGACTCCTTCGGGATCGTATTTGGCAAGTTTATAGGCTGCAAGCGCTATGCATGGTGCTGTATTTCGTCCCTGTGGTTCAGATACCACGGCCGTATCGGAAAGTTCAGGCAGTTGGCCGATGATCTCTTCAGCGTGGGATGCAGCAGTCACGACCATGATCCTTTCAAAAGGCGCCAGAGGAAGAATCCTCTCCACAGTGGCCCTTATCATGGTTCTATTTTCCAGTATTTGTAATAGCTGCTTGGGTCTGCTCTTCCTGCTCTCGGGCCAGAACCTGGTGCCGCTTCCGCCAGCCATTATAACAGCATGAACCATATAAATCCGCCCTTCTCATATTTTCGCTGAGTGTAAAACCCCGTTCATCGGTGGAGTCTTTTGGGCTCCCGCACTACTTCCCTTCCGTGTCCTTTTTCGCAACCTCCCTGGCTTTTTCTATTAGATCGACGAGGGTCACCATTTTGGTTTGTGCAGGTTGTAAAAAACACTCGAGAAAAGTTTCCTCACCAAGTTTTTCCTTGAAGAAAGTCTCTGCGTCAAAAAAGGGACTCCAACAGGTCAAGGCTTTTGCACAAGGTTTTCCATAAGTCTCCTGAGAACAGTACTCGAAATTCACCTGCCCACCCAGCTTTGGACAACGAATTTCTTTTTCTTCGTATGGACGACTCGCAGAGTTATCATTCATTTGAGTCTGTGACCGAATTCCAAGCAACCTGAATCAAAAATCAGCAATGGTTATACCCGTTGATTAATGCCATATTCCCATTGAGTTGATACCCTTGCCGGGTAGGCGGTTTGCCTCCGGATCAAAGGAGGAACGCCGCCTGACCCACATTAATAATAGCGAAACATATTACATCTTTGGTTTTGGAAAACCTTCAAGGGCCTTGAGCGCAAAAGCGATTTCTTCCTGGGGCATTTCGTAATCAAAGAGTTTTCCTTGGAAGAATGCATCGTATGCGGCCATGTCAACCAGTCCGTGCCCGCTCCAGTTAACCAGGATGGTCTTTTCTTTGCCCTCTTCCTTAGCCTTTCGAGCTTCCTGGATTACGACGGCCAGAGCGTGATTTGTCTCAGGCGCACTAATGAATCCTTCAGTTCTGGCCCAGGTGACCCCTGCATTGAAGGTCTCCAATTGATATACTGCACGGGGCTCAATCAGGCCGTCGACGATAAGTTGGCTTACTAACGGTGCCATTCCGTGGTATCGGAGGCCACCCGCGTGAATAGGAGCCGGGACAAAAGAGTGCCCCAAGGTGTGCATGGGCATGAGAGGCGTCATCTGAACGGTGTCGCCAAAATCGTAAGCAAACGGTCCTTTGGTCATGGTGGGACACGAGGTGGGCTCCACGGCGATCACATCGATCTTTTTTCCTGCAATCTTGTCCCTCAGGAATGGAAAAGCGATTCCCGCGAAATTGCTGCCTCCACCGGCGCATCCGATCACTATATCGGGATAGTCGCCTATTTTATTGAGTTGCTTTTGTGCCTCCAGTCCTATTATTGTTTGATGGAGAAGCACATGATTGAGCACACTGCCAAGAGCGTAACGAGTAGGAGGCCTACCCTGAGACTCACTAGTGACAGCATCTTCCACCGCTTCGCTGATCGCGATTCCCAAGCTACCCGGACTATTGGGGTCCTGGGCAAGTATTTTCCTCCCAGCTTCCGTTTCTGTGCTGGGGCTGGGAATGCACGTCGCTCCCCACGTATTCATCATTAAACGCCGGTAAGGCTTCTGCTCATAACTGACTCGGACCATGTACACTTTTGCCTCGAGGCCGAACTGGCTACAAGCGAAGCTCAATGCACTCCCCCACTGGCCGGCTCCCGTTTCCGTGGCAATCCTTTTTATCCCGAAGACCTTGTTGTAATAGGCTTGTGGAATGGCTGTGTTGGGCTTATGGCTACCCGCAGGACTGACTCCTTCGTTTTTGTAATAGATCTTTACAGGACACTTCAGGAACTTCTCCAACATGACTGCGCGATAGAGAGGGGTGGGGCGCCATATGAGCAGCTTTTCCAAAACCTCGTCAGGAATATCAATCCATCTTTCCTGGCTGACTTCCTGTTCAATCAAGTTCATGGGAAAGACTGGGGCCAAATCCTGCGGGCCGATAGGTTGATGAGTACCCGGATGTAACGGCGGCTGCATGGGGTTGGGCATGTCTGCGGCGATGTTATACCACTGGCGAGGTATCTCATCTTCATTGAGAAAAATCTTGACCGTCATGTGCATCTCCCTCCTTTAGTGTTGATACGTGTTTGGCCCCTACTTTCTCCGGCAAATGACAACGATGGGCGGTAAACATTAAGCTCGCTCATGTCGCCCTTGAGGCCGGATCAAGTGTTGGGAACAGTGGACGCAGTAAACCTTCTTTTAAACCAGCCATGGGCTATGTCTCGTCTTCGCCTCCGAATAAATTTACTCCTTTTCGATGACTCAGTTGCCCCAATAGAGGGAATGTATCATAGATGAGGTCAGTAGACCAAGGTCTCCTATCTCTTTTCAAGTGGAGACTTGCCACTTCCAGGTTTTTATGAACAGTGAACTGAGTTCATATTTCCGGAAATATTTGCCGACCGACAACTCTTCAACGTGCCTGGTGCTGAATGAAGGAGCCGGCAAGACAGTGGCGCGAATAATCGACGATTTAGGTATTCCACCGGAAGAGCCACAAATAATCATGATAAACCGAGAGGCGTCAAGCCGTGAGCACGTGTTAAACCTGGGGTGGCATTTAAACCCACGAAATAGTTCAATCGTTTTTTGCAACGGGGCAACCCCTTTCATCCCAGTGCCGTGCCCGGTAATAGTCTTTGAGGAGTTGCTTCATTTGCTCCTCCTTAATAATTTTACCGGTTTCGGGCAAAGCTTCGGTGGTAAATCTCTTGGGCAGCCAGTCATCTTCCCATGTTAGCCCTTCCTGGATGTTGAATCTCCTCGTGTTGTCGGTAATCCCCCCTGCTATGAATCTCATGCTCTCCCGGTCAAGATCAAGGCCGGTAACACCTTTAATCATGACCGCGAGATCTTCCCACTGGTAAAGGTCCCGGTAGAAACGGCACAGTACCAGGGTGTCAAAAACAGTCAGCCGGTCTTCCCATTCTGCCAACATTTCTGCTTTGCCCTCTATCTGGTCAGGATCAATCATCTTGGCCAGCTCAGGCTTGTAGAATGTTGTCCGTAAGTGGCAAGCCCCCCGGTCGCTGGTGCCGTAGGCAAGACCCATGCCCTTGAGAACCCTGGGATCATAGCCCGCAGGCTCTAACCCTTTGACGTGGATGGCCTGGTCCTCCATGTCCCAGGCTCGCGCTGAAACTTTGATTCCCATTGCGAGAGTGTCTCCGACTCCCCGTCGATAGGCTATATCATTCAGAAGTTCGGCTATCCGATCTACCTGCCCATAGTCGATCTGGTAATCTATCTTCCCTTGCCTCGAGGCCTCCATAGTGAAGGCCGCCAGGTTGCCCGCAGTTATGGTATCCATACCCAGCCGATCGCACAGGTCGTTCAGGTATGCGATTTCCTCTATGGAATCTACCTCGCACAACCCCCCAAACGCATAAATGGTTTCATACTCTGGCCCTTCTATTTTGAGGCCCTTATGCCTGCCCTCTTTAACTACAGCCATGCGTCCGCAGGCGATGAAACACTTGAGACAGGCATGCGGCCTGACCTCGCATCGATTGTGCAATGCCGACGCGTTGATACTCTCCCGGTGGTCGGTCATGCCCTTCTGCCAGTAACGCGTTGGAAAACTGCCTACATGGCTCATGATATCGACCATCATGGGAGTCCCCATACTCTTGTATGCCTTTACCCCAGGGTTGTCCTTCGCCTTTTGAGCCAATTCTCTCGAAAAGGCCCCCACGAGTGCCGGATCAGCAATTTCCCTTTTTCGGTCGCCCCAAAAAACGATGGCCTTGATATTTTTTGACCCCATTACCGCGCCGACGCCGGTGCGACCTGCGGACCTCCAGTAGTCATTATTGATCACAGCAAAACTGACCTTGTTCTCACCTGCAGGGCCAATGACCACCACCCCGCATTTCTTTGCGGCTGGGCGGTTCTCCTTGATCCAGCCCTTGACTCGGTCCTCTGTTTGATATGAGTCCGTTCCCCACAGGTCACCGGCTGAGTGAAAGTAAACTGCACTAGGACATATTTCCAGCCATACCGGCTCCTCACTGGCCCCGTGTATCATTACCGCATCGAAGCCGGTAGAAGCTATATCCTCGGCGACTTTGCCCCCTGAATAGGATTCGGAGTAGTACCCTGTCTGGGGACTCTTGGTAAAGATTCCATGACGACACGAGCCCCAGACTCCGGTACCCGTCACCGGGCCGATTGCCAAAATCAAATGGTTTTCCGGGCCCAGTGGATCAACCTGCGAAGGATTGTCCCGTAGGAGCAGATGAGTGGCCAGCCCTTTTCCGCCGAGGGTACGCGCCAATAACTCGTCTGGGATTGTTTTCAAATCAAAAGTTTTACGGGTCGCGTTGACCCTAAGGACAAGGTTGTAGAAACCGAACATGGCTCAAATTCCTTATTACGAAACGCGTTCGTTCTTAGTACCGCAGGGACAAGCGACATAACCCCAGCGATTCTTCGCTCGGTAAATGCTACCAAAAAGAATCGTGAGTCCTACAGGTCGACTGAAGATATTTAACAGGCTACAAATCACAGTCGGGAATTCGATTTCAAAGTCGGCTCGGCGGTCGTCTTTCAACGATCGACTTGTTTAAAGTACGCGATGATAGATTTCCTCTGCATCCTCAAGCTTCAGCTCACGGGGATTATTGGCCAGAAGCCGGGTAACCTTCATCACTCCAGCAGCCAGGGCTGGAATGTCCTTTTCCTGAACCCCGAACTGACTAAGATTGCTCGGGACCTTGAGATCACTCGCCAGAGTACAGAGGGCCTCCACCGCAATTTCAGCAGCTTCTCGGTCACTATAACCGCCGGTTTCTTCACCGAAGACCTCGGCCATGTACGCAAATTTGGGTAAATTCCCCAGCATGTTAAATTCCATTACCGGCCCAAGCATTATGCTGTTGGCTACCCCGTGGGGTATGTGGAATTCCGCTCCAATAGGGTAGGCAAATGCGTGAACGGCGGTCACGCCGGCGTTGGCAAAGGCCATCCCTGCAAGCATACTACCCTCGAGCATTTTGGAACGAGCCTCCACGTTGAGCCCGTTTGCATAAGCTGTCCTTATGTTTGGGAAGATCAGGCTCATGGCTTGTACTGAAAACATGTCCGTGAAAGCCGTGGCGTTGATGGAAGTGTAAGCCTCCACTGCATGGATAAGAGCGTCCATCCCGGTTGCGGCAGTCACTGCTGCCGGTAAACCAAATGTGAGTTCAGGATCCAAAATAGCGACAGCAGGAAAAAGATGTGGGCTTACAATACCCTTTTTGAGCTTCTCCCCGTAATCCGACAGGATAGCTATAGGGGTGACCTCGCTTCCGGTGCCCGCCGTGGTCGGGACCAAGATCATGGGAAGCCCCGGCCCGGGAACCATGTCAATACCGAAAAATGTTTCAACCGAACCTGCGTTGGTTACCAGCACGGAGGCTGCTTTCGCAATATCCAGAGATGAGCCGCCGCCTATGCCGAGGATAATATCAACCCCAGCCTGTTTGGTTTTTTCCGCAGCACGGGTAGCAACATCGTAAGGTGGATCGGGCTCTACCTCGTCGAATCGGGTTACCGAGATGCCGCCTTTGTCCAATAGATCCTCTATTTGCCCCACAATCCCCGTGCGGACAAGGCCGGGATCGGTTATGACCATGACCTTCTTGCAACCAAGACGTTTCATTTCGTCCGCGATCCGTTTTATCGAACCGCATCCCATCACAATTCGTTTCACGGTCTGAAAAATCTTAATACTATCCATCACCGTTCACCTTCCTGAATTTCTTCTCGTCAGAAGCCGATCTAGACCGCAAGATATTTTTTTTGCACGGTCTCTTCCCTTTTAAACTCCTCCATGGTGCCGGAGTACACCACATGGCCTTTGTCAATGACAACGACCCGATCGGAGACAGCCATCGCGAAACGTATGTTCTGCTCCGAGAGAAGGATCGTGGTCTGCTCTGCTTTGATAGTCATTATCAGTTCTCTCAGTACAGCGACAATGACCGGGGCCAGTCCCTCGGTAGGCTCATCCAGTACAAGCACGTCGGGATTTCCCATCAGAGCCCTGGCAATTGTAAGCATCTGTTGCTCACCCCCTGAGAGAGTACCTCCCATCCGGTCCTTCATGTGAATCATTGTGGGGAAATGCTCAAGAACCTTTGCCATGGTCCAGCGCCCTCCCCTGCCGGGTATCTTGCCCAATTCCAGGTTTTCTCGGACAGTAAAGGATCCTAGTATACGCCGGTCCTCGGGGACGTAGCCCAGCCCCATCCTGGCCATTCTAAAAGCTGGCTGCCTGGTGCAATCTTTGCCTTTGAAAACTATCTTGCCGCTCTTGGTGGACTTAAGCCCCATTATGGAACGAAATGTGGTTGTCTTGCCGGCCCCGTTGCGCCCCATAAGACAGACGGTCTCCCCCGATGCCACGGAAAGGCTCACGTCGAAGAGAATATGGCTCCGGCCATAGTAGGTGTTCAGATCTACGGCCTCCAAAATGGCACTCATTGGAGATCCTCTCCCAAATAAGCAGATATGACCTCTGGATTGTTATGAATTTCGTCAGGAGTCCCCTCTGCTAAGAGCCTCCCCTGATGCAGCACGCGCACGACCTGAGCTATGCCGAAAACTGTGTCCATATCATGCTCAATGAACATCATGGTGAGGTTGAATTCCTTCCACAGCTTCTTGATAAGATCGCGCGTAAGTTGGCGCTCCTCAGGGGACATGCCTGAAGTGGGCTCGTCCAAGAGAAGCAGTTTAGGCTCCAAACCCAAAGCCATTCCAATATCCAGAAGTTTTTGATCGCCGTGGGCCAACTCGAACGCTAAACGGTCGGAGTGGTTCTTCAGGCCGAGGCTCTCCAGGATCGCGTAGGCTTTGTCCGTAGCTTCTTTAAAGCTGGAAACAGCCTTGAGTGGTCTTCGAGTTTGATTGAGTTTTGAAAGGCAGGCCACACGTACGTTGTCAAGAACGGTCTCTTCTGGAAAAATCGAGGTGATCTGAAAAGCCCGGCCCATCCCACGAGCAACTATCTGTTCTGTTGTGAGCCCGGTTATCTCCTCGCCGTAGAAAGTAATGCGGCCTCTGTCCGGCTTGAGATATCCGGTGATCTGGTTGAACAGAGTGGTCTTACCAGCCCCATTGGGTCCGATAATGGCCGATAGCTGACCCTGTTCCACTGAAAAACTCATCGCCGAAGTCACCTGGAGGCCGCCAAAGGCTTTCTCCAATCCGTCCAGTATGAGAACAGGATCCATCTCAACCTCGCTTCTGGACGGTTAGCGACCGTAGGCGGGTCCTGAGGGCGCGGAATTCGCCTACCAGTCCCCTGGGGAACAAAATTACCATGATCATCATGATAATCCCTATGATCAGCGACCAGTATTCCGTCCTGGCCCCAACCACATCCTCGATGATAATAATTACCGCCGCGCCTATAAAAGGCCCGAAGGACTGGCCGATGCCGCCAAGTACGGACATCAGGATAACTTCCCCCGACGTGGTCCAGTACAGCATGTTGGTGTGAATTGAGTAGTCTACCCCGGCCATGAGACTCCCGGCCAGGGCTGATAAAACTGACGAAATCATGTAGATGCCGAGTTGGTTGAGCCTGACGCTCCGCCCCAGAAAATGCACTCGCTCGGGATTCTGCCGTATGCAGCGCAGTGTCAGACCCAGAGGGGATCGGGCCAAACGCCTCATGAACCAGATGGACATCACCACCGCTGCAAAGGTGAAATAATAATAAACTGTTCGGTCGCTCAAGATTCCAGGTGGTATTATCCCTTGAATTCCGTCATCGCCTCCCGTGAAGTGATACCACCTGAATGTGATCTGCCATGCCAATTGTCCGAAAGCCAGTGTCAGCACGGTAAAGAATACCCCGCTCACACGGATGATGAGAAGCCCCACCAGGACTGAAAGTAATGCTGCCAGCAAAAGCCCTAATCCTATACCCGGCAGGAACCACGACTGGCCTAGGTATTTTACCATCATGCCGACCGAGTACGCTCCTAGGCCATAGTAAAGGGCTTGACCGAATGAGAGCATGCCCGTCACACCGAACAGCATGTTGAAGGCCAGGGCAAACATGCCCCAGATGAGAATATGGTTGGCTAACATGAGCTGGTAGCTGGAGGTCTTGACGAGCGGCAACAACCCGAAGATCAAGAGCAATAAGACCCAAAAAGTCACATCCTTATATCGACCGGTATCCGCCATGGCTTACACCTTCCTGACCCCTCTGGCGGCGAATAGCCCCTCGGGCTTGAAAATCAGGGTCAAGACCATCACCAGATAACTGAACACAGAGGCCCACTCCGGTACGAACGCTACTGCAAAGGCATTGACTTCACCTAAGATCAGGGCACCTAGCCAGGCTCCCCAGAAGTTGCCCATGCCGCCTATCACCACCACAATAAGAGAATCGATGATTACTTCTATACCTGCGCCGGGAGTCACTGAGCGAAGCGGCGCGGCCAAGGCCCCTGCAAAGCCTCCCAGCGCAGTAGCGATCCCGAATACCAAGGTCATGGTAAATGGTACGTTTACCCCCATGGCATTCATCATTTCTCTATCGATGGCAGTGGCGCGCGCAATACGCCCTGGGCGGGTTCGTGAAAGTATCAGCCAGGCTAAAACCACCACGATCAGGCCAATTGCTATAATGGCCAGGTTGTAAGTGGGTATGGTGAGCCCTCCCACATGCACCGAACCGCTAAAACCGGCTGGCCTGAGAAGCGACTTGTACTCCGTGCCCCAGACTAACTTGACCAGATCGTCTATGACGAGAATGAAGGAGTAGGTGAGGAGTATCTGAAAACCGCCCTCCTCTGAACGTCCATAAATGCGGCGTAGAAAGAGAAACTCGGCCATCATGCCCAGAATACCTGCCCCTAAGGCAGCCGCAAAAGTAGCCACCCAAAAGTTTGTGTGCCATGAGGAGACTGTCTGGTACGCCAGATAGGCGCCTAACATATAGAAGGACCCGTGAGCGAAGTTAAAGACGTTCCCTACTCCGAAAATAAGGGTAAGTCCACTGGCCACCAGGAACAGCAGGGTGGCCATGGTCAGACCGCTTATAAGCTGCGCAATTATGAAAGACGGGTCCATTGAAATTTGCTCCCCAAGGGAGGTAAAGGCTCCACGTCTACAGACTGTTTGGCTTCTACCGGTTAATCAATTCCACGGTTACTTCTTGCGTTTCATCTCAATGTATTCCTTGGGTGGCAACAGATCCTCCGCCTTGTATACCTTCCAGTTCCCCAGCATGCGCTTGGCAGGGGGGAATTTGTCGTTGGCTATGGTTTCTCCTATTGCCTGAACCTGGACAATCTGATGGGTTGCAGGATCGATGTAAGATGTGAAGCCTTCAGGATCTTCCGGAAGCTTTATCTTCATGCCTTCCAAAGCCTTTACGAGCGCCTCGGTATCATTAGGGTTGCCTACCTTCTCCACGGCCTGGGCAATCGCATAAATTCCCGCGTATGCCCCTTCGGCGGCGTACGACGGATACCGTCCGGTGCGTTTGTAAAATTTGTCGACATAGGTTCGGTTAAGTTCGGTTTCAGGCCAGTTTAGATGATGGCGTGCGCCGAGAACGAGACCCAGGGGCAATTCGCTGCCCGTGGCGCTCATCAACTCGTAGTTACCCCCTGCGTCCGGATGAAAGTAGAGAGTTTTTTCGAATAAACCATAAGGCTGAGCCTGCTTGATAAAAGCCACAGTGTCACCACCCCAGAAACCGGACACCAAAATATCCGGTTTGTCATTCATGATAGACGTTATGAACGGGGTGTAGTCAGGAGCTGAGAGCTTCGGCCAGTATTCGCCGACGACCTTGTATTTCACTCCAAACCGGTCCAGGTTGTATTTAAGCTCGTCCCATTGGTCGTGACCGTAAGCGTAATCCGGGCCGATGTAAGCTAATGTCTCCCAGGGTTTGGTCTGTTTGAGTTCCTTGAGGTATAAAGCGCCTGCAGCCATTGACTGGAAAGTGTTGTTGGAAACCCGAAAGTAGTATGGTTGCAAAGCATCAACAGTCAACCTGGTGGAAGCATGATCTGTTCCAATAAAGATTTTCTTGTTCTGCTTCGAGACCTCGGTCACTGCTAATCCCACTCCGGAACTCACTACCCCGAATAGGAAGTGGACCTTGTCCTCGTCTATGTAGCGTTTGGCAACTCTCACAGAATAATCCGGCTTCAGCTTACTGTCGGTATTGAGCAGTTCCAGCTTATACCCGGCCACTCCTCCTTTGGAATTTATCTCTTCCATTGCCATTTCCGCAGCATCAACTGAATCCAGGCCGTACAGCCCGGGCCGACCGGTCATGGGGTATATGGCCCCGATCTTAATGATTTTCTCATCCGCGCCAAGTGAAAAAGGCACCTGGAACAGCGCCAATAAAACGACGAGAATGACTACGACATACTTGTGTCTAAGCATCCTTCTACCTCCTTTAAGACCTCTCTTCTGAGAAATATGGCTCGTTTCAAGATGACCATTCCGACATGGAAAGCACCCATAGCCGAGGTCCAGCGCCATCGCACTCCTCCCCCTAGAGTCCGTATCTCCTAATATCTCATAAATGTTGTTTCAAATGAAAAGATTTGTGGGGCAATAATAATATCCCCCCGAGACAAGACAAGATCCGGCTCACCCAACAATATTACCCGTATCTACGATTGCCGGTAGAGGAGTTCTCCCGGCAACAGATATTTGTTGCCGGGAGAACTTTGATCTGATTATTCGGTCGAGTCGACCTTCTCCTTCAGCTCCTTACCTGTCTTAAAGAAAGGAAGTTTCTTGTCGGTCACTGAAATTTGTTGCCCTGTCTTTGGATTTCTGCCCGTGTAGCCTTTATACTCTTTGACCATAAATGATCCGAAGCCGCGGATTTCGATTCTATCCCCATCGACAAGAGCCTTGGACATGGTATCAAAAACAAGATTGACAATTTCCTCTGCCTTCCTCAAAGGAAGCTCCGCTTCCTTGGCCACTGACACAATGAGATCTGATTTGTTCATGTTGCATTCCTGTATAAAAGCTGGACTAAGCTCTTTTAACCGAGTCTTTGAGTGCTTTCGCAGATGTGAAGCGTGGGACTTTGCCTGCTGGAATTGTTATACTTTTCCCGGTTCTAGGATTAACTCCTTTGCGGGAATTTCTTTGAACAACCTTAAATGTACCGATGTCGGAGATGCGTATTTTCCCATCGGCTTTCTTAAGAGATTCGTGAATTGCACTTACGAGTGCACCCAGGGCCGCTTGGGCAGACTTCTTTGTGATGCCTGCTTTTTCCGCAATCCTGGCTACAAGTTCAGCTTTGGACATG
>CAIXMD010000084.1 GCA_903920415.1 uncultured Desulfomonile sp. | reverse complement strand
GATACAAATAAAAAGACCGGGGACAACCCCGGTCTTTGTTAATCAGTAGTGATTGAGCAGGATTTTATTACCTGTCCACCTACCTACATCCGGTCGGGCCACATACCGGCGCATATTTTAACTGCTCTGGAGGCGGTATACGTAGTGGCTTCGGTGCAGGAGCCGGTGCAGGCGGTTGTTCATAAGCCATGAGCGGTGCAGGCGGTGCACATACGACCGGTGGAGGCGGTGCATATACTCTGACCGGTGCAGGCGGTGCGCAACCGCTAACCGTCTGTTTCTTGGTCATTTCATAGGACATGCCGCCAGTCGTACAGGGATTGCAACCAGGAGAAGTAACCTGGAATTTTTCGATGTTGCTGCAAAGCTTGGAGTTCGGTGGAATCGGAGGCGGAGCGCCCCACTGCACAGGGCCGCCACAAGTAGGCGCAACACATTTCGGAGGGTGAACCTGAACCTTCATTTTGCAGGTTGTGCCCTTCATGGTGCCCCAGGGACGAAAACCTGCCGTGTATTGCTCACAGCCACCAATGAACAACGTGCTCACACCACCAGGGGTGCCGCCTGTCTCTCTCTCGAAGCTGTACGTCACTTTCATGGGGATCATAATCATGTCGCCGGTGGTGGCTAAGCCGGGGCCCATACCCGACACCTGGGCCGAAGCCAATCCCACCGCGCTCACGATCAGAGCCATAGCGCCGAGCACAACGATCATTCTTCTAACCATACCCAAATCCTCCTTTTATTAGGCCCCATCAGCCAGCAACCGTGGAACCGAATTTAGAATTGTAGACAAATATAACCTGATTGCCATTTTGATTATCAGAACGGTCCTGATAAGTCAAGCCTTTTTTTCCGGTCAATGCTTTGTTTCAATCCGGAATCCTTGGCTAGCATACCAAAAAAACTTCCAGATTCAAACCTTTTTTCTCCATTCATGGTGAGTCCACCCAAAAATATTTTGCCTGTCATTTTCAGAACCTCACATTTCCCTGGGGTCGGCCAGGCATCCAACCAAAGCGCTTGCAGCAGCCACTGTGGGAGAAGACAAAACCACCTCACTCTCCATATGCCCCATACGACCAACAAAATTCCGGTTTGTCGTGGAAACGGCGCGCTCGCCCTTGGCCAAAATCCCCATGTAGCCTCCCAGGCACGGGCCGCAGGTCGGGGTGGAAACCGCTGCGCCTGCCCTTATCAAGGCTTCGATTATACCCTCGGATATGGCCTGGAGCATGATGGCCTGCGTCGCGGGAATTACTATCAGCCTAACCCCCTTGGCCACCTTTTTCCCCCTCAGTATCTCCGCGGCGATGCGCAGATCTTCAATTCGCCCGTTGGTGCAAGATCCGATCACCACCTGGTCCACTCTCATTCCCTTTACCTCGGATATGGCGCGCACGTTTTCCGGCAGAAAAGGCAAAGCGACGAGCGGTTCAAGGGTGCTGAGGTCAACTGACAGGGTTTCTGCATAGACCGCGTCTTTGTCTGATTCGTACACCGTGTACGGTCGGGACACGTGCGTATCCACAAAAGCCCTGGTCTTCTCATCAAACAAGAAGATTCCGTTTTTCGCTCCTGCTTCCACAGCCATATTGCTGATGGTGAAACGGTCGGACATTTCCAGCCTCGCCACGCCATCACCGCAGAACTCCATGGCGCGATAGGTTGCCCCATCCACACCGATCTTGCCGATGATATGGAGGATTACATCTTTTCCCGACACCCATGGACCCGGGGCACCTGTCAACTCAAACCGCATAGTCTCCGGGACTTTGAACCAGCACTTACCGGTCAGCATCGCGGCTGCAAAATCAGTACTCCCGACCCCTGTGGAAAAGGCACACAGTGCGCCGTAAGTACACGTATGGCTGTCCGCCCCTATTATCAGGTCTCCCGGCGCCACCAACCCCTGTTCCGGAAGCAGCACGTGTTCGATGCCCATAGTCCCCACATCGTAAAAGTGAGTAAGACCAACCTGAGCCGCAAACGCTCGGGCCTCACTGAGCATCATGGCCGAAGGTATGTCCTTGGCCGGATTAAAGTGGTCCAACACCACCACCACCTTGTCCGTATCAAATACTCGCTCACCCCCTGCCTCACGAAACGGGGCGAGCGCCAAAGGCAAGGTGATATCGTTTGCCAGGGCCAAGTCCACCGCTGCCTGGACAAGATCTCCCGGCGCAGTAGTCTCAAGGCCGGAGTGCGCCGCAAGTATCTTCTCCGTTATGGTCATTCCCATTTAAGGAGTCCCTTTCCTTCCCCGCGTCGCCAGGTAGTCATCCAGGGCTTGCTCCCAGCTTCTCAGCGGCTTGCCCGTCAGTTCGACAAACCTGGAATTATCTAGCACAGAGTACCCGGGCCGTGGAGCAGGCCTGCTCAATTGTTCAGTGGTCGTGGGCTCAACGCGTACATGCGAAAACCCGGTTCGCTCAACAATCCGTACGGCAAAATCATACCAGGTGGCCTCACCTGAATTGGTTACATGAAATGTTCCCCGTGTTCGCATCTCTGCCAGTCCGAGCACGGCCCGGGCAAGATCCATTGTGTATGTGGGACGTCCTCGTTGATCATTCACCACATTCAAAACAGGTCTTTTTTGGGCCGCGTCGATGATGGCTTCCACAAAATTCTTTCCATGCGTCCCGTAGAGCCAAGAAGTCCTGACAATACAGTGATTGTCCGGCAGCAGTTCCCTGATGAGTAGCTCACCCTGGGCCTTGGATTTTCCGTACATCCCGAGCGGATTCATGGGATCGTCTTCTTTGTAGGGAACCCTTGATAACCCGTCGAATACATAATCAGTGCTCAGTTGGACGAAAAAGTCCCCCCTCCGTGCAGCCGCTCTCGCAAGATTTTCCGGACCCTTAGCATTGACGCTGAACGCTTCCTCCTGCCTTGTTTCACATCCATCCACGTCGGTCATCGCTGCCAGATTGATAATCACACCGGGATCGAACCTTGCCAGGGCCTTCCTTATAGAATCTTCGCTCCTGATGTCCACTTCTCCCACATCCAGGCCAACCGCGGCCAAGCCCGACTCCTGAAGAATCTCCATCAGATCCGTCCCCAGCATCCCCGCTGAGCCGATCACGATATAGAACCCCATAGATGACTCCATAGTCCGTTCCCGCACTATCTTATGTCTTGAACATCGGATGTTTTTTCAATATGATTCGCTCATGGTTCATAAAAACTGAAGTATGGCATTCCTAGTCATCTCACGCAAGGCCGGTGGCGGAAATGATCCTGAGGCATGTTCTGAAAAAGGACCTTCCTGCTCTTGAGAAGGTTCTCAAACCGTGGAGCGATGAAGACCCCGGTATCCTGGACATCCTGGAAAACCTGGTCAGTGCCGGGTTCGGTCATGAAGCCCGCTGCCGTATACTCGAAATCGACAAGGCCATCCACTGCGTGTCCGTGTGGATTCCAATAAAATCCAATGAAGTGCGCATCTTGGCCCTGGCACTCGGCCAGGCTCCCGGAGACCCGGCGAGTGAAAAGTTTCTCCGTGAAGAAATCCTGGGGTGGGTTGAAATGGGGATAACCAAGGTTGGTATCAGCATCCCTCAAAGCCTATCCTCGTCGCTGACCAAGTGCTTGCGGACGTGCGGCTTCATGTTCGAAGGTTTCTCATCCTGCCTGGACCCTGCAGAAAAACCAGGAGTGAGGCTTTGTAAGCATTTCCTGTACAGGTCGGTTTCCCAGCCGGAGGTTTTGGAATTCCTCCGGGACTTGCTCCTGTCACTGGGATACGAGATCAGGAACGAGAGCGAAGGATTCGGGTACCGTACAAGAGAAGAGTTCCGCCTACCCTTTATGTTCAGCCCGTGGCACCGCATAACCAGAAGCGGAACAGACATTATAATCCATCCCCCTGCTCGGATCCTGGAACCCCATGAACTGGAAACCCTTTTTTTTCCCCTCAGGATTCAGGCCGAAAACGAAAAGCCACTGCTGCTGCCCATGGAGTACAAGAGGGCCTGTCAACTGATAGATCTGCCGGACGGCTCGGCTCAACAAAACACCCTTTTCGAGCCGGTTTCGTTTTGCCACCCGAGGTCGGTGCACTTCAGCGATATGACGTATACTCACCCTGCGGCATTGAAAGGCATTCGCAAAGGTCTTCCTCTTGTATTTTATGTGAACGGAACCGGGGCTGTCGGCGTGGGGCGAGTTGAGGACTGGCGGCTGGACAAGCCTGATAATCCGGGCAGCATGACTGAAGAAACGGGCTGTTTGGATAGCGTGGAATTTCAAGAACTTGCCGCTTCGTCAGGCCCTATGGCAGGAAAAGTCCTTGTGTTGAGCTTCCAGTGGTACAAACCTTTCAAGAAGCCGGTTGCCCTGGAAGAGATCCGCAGAATGGATGAAAGCTTCAATCCTCAGCGCACCCGTGCGTTGTCCCCTCGGCTTTTCCAATCGATCCTGGATTGGGGCAACAGATTGGACACGTAGGAGCGGCGGGGGTCTCTTGGAATCCAAGGAGCTGTTCAATGGTGTATGAGTATAAGGGAATCACCCCGGTGATTGGAAACGGAGTGTTTTTCGCACCTGGGGTGATCATCCTGGGTGATGTGGAAATAGGCGATTACACCAATATCTGGTTCTATACCGTGGCCCGGGGTGACGTGAACAGCATAAGAATCGGGAGCCGCACCAATATTCAGGACCACTGCATGCTCCACGTGACCGGGGGCCGCTTCCCGCTGAATGTGGGGAACGGCGTGATCGTGGGGCACAGGGCTGTCCTCCACGGGTGTACAGTCCAAGATGACGCGCTGATCGGCATAGGCGCGCTGGTTCTGGACGGCGCGGTAGTGGAACACGGAGCAATCGTGGCCGCGGGAGCGGTCGTCACACCCGGGACAATAATTCCAGCGGATACGCTTGCAGTAGGCATTCCGGCACGGCCGTCAAGAAAACCCACTGAAGAAGAAAAGGCTTTTCATCAATTGAATTGCAAAAAATATCAGGAGTATGGCCTGAATTTCAATGAGTTGGTGCGATTGATTTAGTAGGTGCCCCCGGAGGGAGCAATTCATAACGATGAAAGGCAGGTTTCCACCTGCCTTTTTCTTATTATGTCCTCTTTCCTATTGTTTCGCAGTTATTCCATTAAGGCATGAGGCACAGGGATTTTTTGGGTGGTAATCCTTGCCTGATATCTCAACCATAACTTTAAGTATTGACAATATATTCTTGTTATGTTTTAGTTATTTTGTTGCTTGGCAACGGTATCCACAGAACACGGGAGGAGCTCGCATGCCTCACTCACACAATATTGACTACTATATCGGTCAAATGGACGATCAGTCCTTGGCCGACGCTCTTTCGGATTTTGAGGACCCCCTGGAGGGCCGCTCCCTGGATCTGTTATCCTCCCTTGAAATCGACGATGATTTCAGTGAAGACGACCTCGCCAAAGACTTCGACGACTTCTAAAAAATTCCCGCATCGAATTTCATCAAGCCGGACTCAGACCCGAGGTGGAGTCCGGCAGGCCAAAAAAAAAAATCATAACAGGTAGAGGGTTTTGGGCGCATGCCCGTTTTTCTGGGCGACCCACCGGGTCTCCCCTAGTGCGCCTGTGAGCGTACTCAAACAGAGAGGTGCAAGTCCTCTCCAGGTTAACGCTACAGCCTGTAGCCAACTGTAACTGCGTCGCCGTGAGGCGGGGTGGAGAGCAACAGGAGGTGAACGACCAGTCCGTAGGATAACGAACCCGTTTCGGCCGGGTGATTTCGGCGAGCCTGCTAGGGAATGGCGAAGCCTAGACCTATTCTGACGGTGGCCTGAGCCGAAGGAAAAGGCAAAGGGTCTTGAGATAGGAAGCCTGTC
>CAIXMD010000083.1 GCA_903920415.1 uncultured Desulfomonile sp. | reverse complement strand
TATTTGATCTCTTCTATTTCAAGCACGATCGATCGGTAATACGGATTGTCCATCCACCAGATGTAGTCGTGAATTCTATGTCCGTTCAGGTAAACTCTGAATCCTTGTCTAGCCAAAATCGCGATGCGATACGAATCGCAGTTGAGGTCTTCAACTTCAAAAGTTGTGCGCATCAGCAGGAATTCGCCAGCACCCCATGTTGAGGGGAATTTGTCCAAGGTGATTCCGCTGTGTTTCCAGACGCCCTTTCCGATGGGGGCCTTGCCTTCCGTCCATTTGCTGTCATCGAAGTCGGGCATGTACCAATTCTCCATCCCGGCTGGCAGCGTGATGTCACGGAATCGCCTGTCGTCATATTTTTCCATCTGGTCCTTCTTCTCCGTGACATCAATCGTGGCGAAGCGCCAGATCCGGTCCTCTGGCAGAGGTTTGCCAACCGGCTTCCAGTAATTCTCCCATTTCCATTCCCTGTCGAGAGTGCCATCTTTTTTCAATTTGTGCGCCATATTGACGATATTGTTATACGCATCCTGCTTGGGCTGTGCAGCGGCAATGGCATGATCCCAGAAGGGAGCGGTCTCAACAGCAACCACATTGCCCTTGAACTCGGGCATGTCGGCCGGAGCGGCCATGGCCTTGCGGAAAATCACATTTTCACTCTCACCGCCGACTCCCAGCACGCCGATCACGAATGGCATCTTCGGGGCTGACAAGTCTTTGCGAACATCGCGAATGAACTTGGCCAGCAGGTCTGAATATAGATCGTATTTTCCAGGTTGGTTGGGGCCGGGATAAGTAGTCCCATCGACCAAGTCGTTAAAACCCTGAAGCCAGACAAAACCGGCCAGTTCGTACCCCTCCTTGGGATCGTAGGCAGGGCAGACCCGCTTGGGATCTGCCAGCACCTTTTTAACATGTTCGATCATCATTCGGTAAAACACACCCGAGGCGGCATCCTTTTCATCCTGCCATTTTTTCCGGTCCTCGGCTTTGGGAATCCCGTGGGCGCCCTGGGGATACTTGTCCCACTGTTCCTGAATCTCCTTGGGTAGCTTGTATTGCCCGGCACTGGGCGGACGGAATTCGGTGTTGAGTGACCTGCCTCCCCAGGCGGTCTTGATAATCAGAATGGGCTCCTTCAGCTCTTTCTCCATATAGATTCCGAAGGTGAACTCCGGACCGATATTGCCGCCATCCTTGGTGGGTTGATCTCCACGCGCGCCAAAGCCGGCGGTCAATTTCCCCAGGCCCTCGCCATTTGCACTGCCATCATAAGGGCCGGTCAAATAGGACATCCAGACCTTGTCACATACCCGTGGCGTTCCATCGGGATTGCGCATCTCCTTGAGAAGGGGCGCCGTCAGCGGATCCTTGCCGATATAGTCAAAAGTACTGATTGCGGCATGTCCTTCCATGTTGGACTGCCCGGCAAGGATGAATACCTTGAGCGGCTTGGCGAAGGAGTCCGGAGAGAGGGCGCACAGCAATGCTGCGGTTAGGAAGACAGTTGGTTTCATTGTCATTTATTGATTGGAATTTGCGTTTTAGGGATTGCTCTTGGCGGCGTTTGCGATGAAATCCTTCAGACTGACAAGTTTCGGCTCATCGGTTGCCGCTTCGATGGCGGCGATGGCCTGGTTGAGGGCTTTTCGGTTGCCGCTCGGTTTGGCACCCGCTTCTTTCTTCTCGAGTTCGAGGACGAGTTTTTTGAGACGAGGCAGGACTTCCAGTGCGTTCTTGCCGTAGCGGGAGAGGAATTCCATGCGCTTTGGGACATCCAGTCCCCACCGCCACTCGATGGTGGAAACACAGAGGTCCATGCCCTCGCGAATGTGGCGGCGCGAGAGGATATCCAGTCCTGCCTGCCGGATGTCGTCTCCCCACATTTCGTTGCTGGGCGCGAGGGTTTCGATGGCGCTGACGAGGTCGGGCAGGAGCGGGGCGAGTTCGCGGTCGCTGAGTTTTCCAAGTGCTGGAATGATGGAGGCGCGAACGACGCTGTCGTCGTTCTGGAGGAACGCTTTCATGACCTGGTAGAGCTGCTTGCGGTCCACGCCATCAAGCGAGTCGGAGAGGATGCTGCGAGGCTCGCGATTTCCGGGATAGGGGGAAAACAAGGCGCGCGAAGCGGCGCGTTGGTGCATGCGGCGCGGGTCCGCGGGCGTCGGGCGGAGGGACATGGCAAAGAGGTCGCCGAGGCTGTCCTTGTCCCCGAGGCGGGTGAGGGCTTCGGCGGCGAGGCATTGGAGCCAGGTGTCCG
>CAIXMD010000082.1 GCA_903920415.1 uncultured Desulfomonile sp. | reverse complement strand
TTTGGAGAAAAAGACAACTGCATCGGATTCTTGTTGGGAAAAGAGAATGAAGGCATGAGAATCATGTTCAACATGATGAATGAAGCCCGCCTTGCAGTTGGTTTTCAGGGTCTGGCCCAGGCCAGCGCGGCATACATGTATGCCTTGAGGTACGCAAAGGAGCGTTATCAGGGACCGGACATCACCATGATGAAGGACGCTCTGGCGCCTAAAATTCCTATTATTAACCATCCTGATATTCGGCGGATGCTTATGTGGATGAAGAGCGTTACTGAAGGGATCCGGGCCCTGCTTTATTACGCTGGTTATTGTGAAGATAGAGTACATATTGCCAAGACCGAAGAAGAGACTACTAAGTACCAGGGATTTCTGGATATATTAATTCCAGTCTGTAAGGCCTGGAGTACGGACATGAGTTTCAGGGTGACAGAGCTTGCTATCCAGATACATGGAGGGTACGGCTATTGCAGAGAGTACCCGGTCGAACAGTTCATGCGTGACTGCAAAATCACGTCAATCTACGAAGGCACCAACGGTATTCAGGCTCTTGATTTGGTAGGCCGTAAGCTGGGTCATAAGCGAGGAGCGCTTTTCAGGAGCATTGTTTTGGAAACCGGCAATCTAGTCAAAATAGCCAAGAAGAATTTCCGGTTGAAAGACATTGTCGAACCATTTGACGATGCCAGACGTCAACTTATTGAAGTCACACGTTATTTTGGTTTGAAGAGCATAACCGAGGACTTTTTAACCCCCATACTCTACGCTAGTCCTTATCTGGAACTTTTCGGAGACGTAGCAGTAGGGTTCATGCTCCTTTGGCAGGCCATCATAGCGGATCGTCGCCTCGAAGAACTCTACAGTGACGCTAAGGCAGACACACCGGAAAAGAAAGCTGAACTACTCAGGACTAACAGGAGCGCCGCTTTTTACCGTGGCAAGGTGGCTTCGGCCCAGTTCTTTACCAATACGATTCTTTCTTTGGCAAAGGGCAAGGCGAGGGCGATTATGAGCGGTGAGCGCTCTGCTATTGATCTCCCTGAAGAATCGTTTGCTCTATTCTAAGGATTATCGGAGTCAAAACATGAAATCAAGAAAAGTGGTTTTGGTCGACGCAATACGGACCGCGTTCGGGCGGGCCGGAGAAAAAGGGATTTTTTGGAACACCAGGGCCGATGACATGGTGGTAAAAGTCATCCGAGAACTTTTAAGACGAAATCCGCAGGTCAAGCCGGAACTGGTTGAAGAAAACGCCTGGGGAGCATTTTGCCAGGAGAAAGACCAGGGTCTAACCTTGGGAAGGACCTCTGTAATCCTGGCAGGACTTCCTGAAACGACTGCCGGTTACTCCATCGACCGGATGTGCGCCGGCGGCATGAGCGCGATTACAACGGCTGCCTCTGAAATTGCCCTGGGAGCTTGTGATGTAGCCATTGCGGGAGGCGTGGAGCACATGGGCCACCATCCGATGGGGGCCACTGCCGACCCGAATCCCAGGTTTCTGACTGACAAACTTGTTGATCCAAGCGCCATGTCCATGGGGGAGACCGCTGAAAATCTTCATGACATGTTCCCTCGGATCACAAAGGAAATGACGAATGAATACTCGCTTTACTGCCAGGAAAGGGCCGCCAAGGCCATCGGCTCTGGAAAGATCGCGGAAATGATAGTGCCGATGACTGTTTACACAAAAGGGGGCTGGATGGTAGCGGACAAAGATGAACAGCCACGTCCCGAAACAACCATGGAAGGCTTGATTAAGCTGAAAACTCCTTTCCGGGTTATGGGGAGGGTAACTGCTGGGAATTCTTCCGGCCTTAACGATGGAGCGGCTGGGGCGCTGCTCATGTCTTTAGAGAAGGCTGAAGAGCTGGGAGTCGAGCCTAAAATGCAGCTCGAGGCATTCGCATACTCTGGTGTCAGACCCGAGATAATGGGGATAGGGCCGATTCCTGCCACTCATAAGGCTCTTAAAATTGCCGGGCTCACCATTGATGATATCGGATTGATAGAGCTTAACGAGGCTTTTGCGGTACAGGCCGTGGCCTTCATGGAGGAGTTCGGTCTCAAGTTTCCGGATGACCCCCGACTGAATATTTATGGAGGAGCCATTGCATTCGGACACCCTCTCGCATCGTCTGGGGTCAGGCTTGCATGCCATCTCATGCACGGGTTTGCCAGTCACCCTGATGTCAAATACGGAATCACCACTATGTGCGTGGGACTGGGCCAGGGAGGAACCGTGGTCTGGAAGAATCTACAGCGGAACGGGAAGAAAGACCAAAAGGAAGAAAAAAAAGACAAGGGAAAGAAGGAAAAGGATGTCTAGTTCCGGACCTCAGCCGGGATACGGTTTGCGGAAAACACGACCAAAGGTTGGGAGAAAGCCTGCCGTGTTTATCGCTCTATTAATACTGAGGCTCTCAAGGCCCAGTTTAAAGGAAGACTGAATGGAAAGGAATCGCCATGGCTGAAGCACCGACTTTATTCCATACAACTTATTATAATTCGCGGGTAGGCAAGATTGCTCTCGTCACTATGGACAATGGTGAAGATTACAACAAACCCAACACTTTTGACGAAAAGGCCTTGGCATCTCTGCACGAGGCCATAAACAAAATCGAGGCTGATAAAGATGTAAAAGGGATGATGCTCTGCGGTAAACACTATATTTTTGCCGCCGGTGCGGATCTCATGCAGGTGCCTTTTATCAACACATTTGAACAAGGTCGTCAGATTGGGGTTGCAGGCCATGCAGCAATGAAAAGGATAATGGATCTTAAAATCCCGACTCTGGCAGCCATCAACGGAGCCGCTTTGGGCGGCGGTCTTGAGATAGGGCTTTACTGTGACTACCGAACGATTTCAAGATCAGTTACCGCCGTTGGGTTTCCCGAGTGTTTCCTCGGGTTGGTTCCCGGGTGGGGGGGCTCCTCACTAGCGCCTCGACTGCTAGGACCTGAGAAGGCGCTTGAACTCATCGTGTACAACCCTCTGAACCAGAATCGACTCATCGATGGAACCAGAGCTTTCCATATGGGCTTGGCAGATAGGCTTTTCGATTCAGTGGAGTTCTTTGATGAATCGCTGGGATTCCTGGAGCACCTTATTGATGGGTCGGAGAAGTTGGAGAGAATACCGCCGGACGTATCCAAGTTGAAATCACAAATCCAGGCGGCACGCAGTCTTGTGGACATGCGGGTCCACGGAGCTGCGCCTGCTCCATATCGGGCCATAGATCTCATCGAAAGTGCATGCGACCTTAAAAGAAGTATCAACGAATGCTTCGCGGATGAAGACAAGGCTCTGGGCGATCTCATCAAGAGTCGCCAGTGCAAGGCTGGTGTTTACAGCTTCGACCTTATCCAGCGACGGGCCAAGAAGCCTGTAGGCAGGCCCAAAGAGGTGAAACCACGCCCCATTAACAAGATAGGAATTATCGGAGCCGGCCTGATGGCCTCCCAGTTGGCACTACTGTTTCTGCGACGCTACGGTGTTCCTGTGGTCATGAAGGATATAAAACAAGAGTTCGTGGACAAAGGGCTCGGTTATGTCAAAGGTGAATTGTCGGCCCTGGTAAGCAGAGGCCGAATGGCAAAACCCAAGGCTGATCACCTGTTCCACATTTTAATGGGCACTCTTGAATGGCAAGACTTTTCCGATTGCGACTTTGTCATCGAAGCAGTGTTCGAGGAGATGAACGTAAAGCAGGATGTCTTTGCCCAAGCTGAAGCGGTTGTTTCTCCCAATTGTATTCTCGCTACCAACACGTCCAGCCTCTCTATCACTGAGATGGCTTCCAAGCTCCAGAACCCGGAACGGGTGGTAGGTTTCCACTTTTTTAACCCTGTAGCCGTATTGCCTCTTCTTGAAATAATCAAGGGCGACAAAACCGACGACGCTACTTTGGCCACGGCATTCGAGTGTGCCAAAAAAATTAGGAAGACCGCTATACTGGTAAAGGATTCCCCCGCGTTTCTCGTGAATAGGCTTCTGACCAAACTGTTGAGCGACTGCTTCGAAATCGTTGACGAGGGTGCTGACTTTAATCAAGTAGATGAGGCACTCCTCATGTTAGGGCTACCCATGGCCCCGTTTGACCTTCTTGGTCTTGTGGGTCCGGCTGTTGCCTTTCATGTCTTGGAGACGTGCCACAAGGTCTGGCCTGACCGCTTCCCTATTAATGAGCGCCTGAAGAAACTGGTAGGGGCGAAGATCAGCAGTATCTATCAGGGTATGGGACCGGGCAAGACTCTCGATCCAAAAGTGGCCGAGATCTGGAAGGACAAAGCTCAAAAAGAGTTCGTGAAAGAAGAAATCCTGGACAGGCTCCTGACCGCTCTGACGGTTGAAATAGATCTTGTCCTCAAAGAAAAAGTTGTGCCTGATCCTAAAGATATCGATACTGCAATGATATTGGGTGCCGGCTGGCCATTTTTTAACGGCGGCCTAACGCTCTATCTGGACATGGTCGGGTACACGCCCAAGGTGCTGCAGAAGGTGTTTTTCAGCATTTGATAGGGCAAAGGATTGAACCCTGATTTGCCGGGTGGTGCTTGACTCGAACATTACCACTGGCCACAACGGGCAACTTGGTAACCGAGGTGATTGAGGGAGGATTTCTCCTGCGAGGTCCTCCCGAAACATTAACGTTCCGCCCTGCGTGACTGGGGCCGGAATTCCTCAATGCGCAACGGCCAGGTCCCACCGGAAGCTGTTTCGGGAGGCTTCCCGGTCCGGGCTGTCGGCATGCCCCTCCTATATGTCCCTTCGTCAATATCCGCTGCTCCGGAGGGAGAACTCTTGCGAGGTCCTACTGTAATTTTGTTCTCGGATCCCGAACTACCTCTAGACTCGGGTTCGCTCTTAAAAAACTCAAATTTCTTCAGATTGCCTTTGGCATCGCTCAGTAAAGCACCTTTGATACTCAGCTCATCCACATCGAGATCAACGACCATTCTGTAAGTGAGTTTAGGATCCTTCGGGTCTACCAATTCTACAATAAGGAGGTTGTTCTTCATATAAGCGGTTTTTACCGACACGGCGGACGACTCTGGATCTCGGGGTATACGTTCCGGAAGCGGAGCTTCCGACCTTACTGGCAGCTTTTCCGGACGAGGGACTTCAGACTTTGGGATGGGCCGTTCCGGAGTGGACATTTCGGATGGCAAAGAGGTCTTTACTGGAGGCTGAGCTTCGGATCGCAAAGGAGGAGGCTTGGGAACCGGCGATCCCTTGCTGGAATTTTTACCAGGCAGGGCAGGGCTTTTTCCTAATACCACCATAAACAGGTTGTTGTCCCTTTCGATCTGAAACGGCGGGACAGGATGGTCGCCGAAATCCACTACAACTCGGGCGCGGTCATTATGATAACCCAGGCGGATCTCGCTGATCGGTTCCCGGTCCACCCTGATTTTGCCTTGAAGTTTTCCCAAACTAGTTGCTTCGAAATCAATTACCAGCCGGAAAGGACGGTCAATTACAAATGCTGCATGCTTACCGAGAGGTCCGTCGGATCTGACAACTATACTTTTCAAGTCGGACGCTACCTGAACCGCTGTAATCTCTCCTGGGTCGGCCATGGCCTCAGCTATTGGGGCAATAAGCAGGGCCATGCACATGACGGCTTGAATTGTGCGGCCTAACAATTTAGTGATCATGTTGATCCTCTCAAGACTTCTCTGCCAGAGAAACTTGGCAGCCAATGAATCTCCAGTGTGACTGAACCGCTGGAATCCCTCCCGAAGGGTTCTCCCTTCGAGAAAAAATCCCGTTAAGACCGTAGCACATTAAGTGAGATATGTCAATTAATATTAAATATCAATAGAATATAGTTATTAACTAATGCGATGGTTAATATTTTCAAATATCAAATAATGCTCATTGATCCGTTTGGAACATTGAACACATGACCAAATTTGATTGAGACATTGTTTGGTCAACCTAAAGTTTTTTGAGGCTTGCAATGGTGCCTTCATCGTTATATAGAAGATTGCTGAAAGAGGTTTCTTATACTACAAGGAGTTGCCTTGCCTTGTAGAGAGGGGTGGCCTCGATCCAGGACGTTGCAACCTAACTTACTTCACCGGGAGAAAGCCATGGCTGTAAATCAAAAGTTGTTGGACATACTCGTGTGCCCGAAATGTAAGGGGGACCTTGTTCTCACTGAAAATAGCGATGGGCTTATCTGTTATGCCTGTCGCCTCAAGTACGAGATCAAGGACGACATACCTATCATGCTCATCGACGAGGCACTGCCTGTTGAATTTGGAGAGGCGGAACGCAATGCATAGGTGGATGTATAGCTTGCCGACGTCAATCACACTTTAGATGGACTTAGAAACCCACGTTGCTCTGCACGTGGTCGTTTACCAGGACTGATTAGAATCAATCTTCCGCACATTGGATACCACCAGTGAGTTCGGTCCATTATCAGATGTTCGGGCTGGCATGCCTATGAATCTTCCTGGACGCCCAGAGTATTGGTATAGCTGTGGAAAACTTAAGCAACCATGGTCATTCTAAAGTCACGGGTTGTGTTTTCGGTATTGAGCAATCTGTCTTGAAATTGCAATGAGTTCTCCATTCTCGTCCCATAGTTCGCCGTCTTCCTCGAGAATTCCGTTGTTTATGAAAGAGGTCCGGAAAAACCCTTTCAGCCATTTGGTACTGGGAAGGTTACGAATATTCACCGAAAACTCGAGCGTAGGAACCCAAGCAACGAGACCCTGACTCGCCAAGATTGGAGGAGGGAAGGAATCGGCTAATAAGAATAATGATAACGTATCAAAACGCCGGTAGTCTTTAAATCTAATCCAACCTCTTTGTTCTGACTTGTCACTCAAGTTACCCGCCATCCACCCAGCACAGCTTGGATCCAAACGCAAGTCTATCTGACTGAAGAGCGTGTAATTCGGAATTTCCGGAACCAAAATACATTCCTCTAGATTAGCCATATCAGGCATAAGTTTTTCATATCTTTTTTCACCATATCCGTCTTTTCCACCTGCAAATGTTCCAAACGCTCGAATTCTCTCTTTTCCTTGTTGGGTCAGTATAGCTTGAAACCGATTAAATTGATTGGAACGAGAAATCTTTTCGACAGAAACCCTGGCCGTCCCAGGGACACAACGCGAAATGAAATTTGCCGTTATTATCGGTGTTGATTTTTTTCCACTATGCTGCAACATGGCATTGGCCAATAAGGCCATAAGATAACCACCGTTGGGATTACCATTAATTGACCAGTTGTCGGTCAAATTGACTTTAAAAAGGAAAGGCTCTTGCTCAGCAAGTACGATATCTTTATCGAACTGGTGCATGTTTTTCCCTTTCATCAGGAGTTTAATATCGTAGAGAATCAACCGACCCCAAAACCTTAACAGAAGAGAGGGTTCTCTTGCCACTGTTAATGAAACGTCAGAAAATCTGTGTGAACGATAATTTTTGTGTAAAGAAGGGACAATTTGTTATTATTGATTCTGGAGAGCATTGTCATTCGTACTAATGGCAGTTCCATGCACGTAAGCCAAAAATAACAAATCCGGGCTTAAACCCGGATTTTCTCTGACCGTCAGGGGATTATTTCAACTCTAAGTGTCTGGTCTTTTTGGTGGGCCGTCGGGGGCTCGAACCCCAAACCTACTGATTAAGAGTCAGTTGCTCTACCAATTGAGCTAACGGCCCCTCGTCCGGGAAAAAGTTACAATACAATGATGTGATTGTCAAGATTTCGAGCCTCAGGAGCCATTGAATGATAAAATTCATGCTGGTCTTACCTTTAATCATAATTAACTTCTTTCTGTTCGCTGTTCTTTTCCCTGCACTTGCGTCTGAAAATAGTCCTGCGGCAACATCAAACCAATTGAACGGCTCAAAATCGCGTAGAGTGATGGTGGCTCTCGGTGGCAGAACCATTCAGGCTGTAGTCGCGGATACGGACAGAGCCCTGCGCGAAGGACTCCTGGGTTGGGATCGGATAACCGATGAAGATGGAATGCTTCTGGATTTTACGGTTCCAGGCCAGTACGCCATCCATATGCAGGGGATGAAATTCCCTATTGACGCCGTTTGGATCGACTCTGCCGGGGTAATAAAGCTGGTCTATGAAGATATTGCTCCTCATTCCGGCCGGGTTTATCCATCTATGATTCCATGCAGATATTGCTTGGAGATCAAAGGGGGCTTCTGCAAAAAATATGGGGTAAAAGAGGGGCAGACAGTACGTTTCGGCGTTCCAGGGAAATAGCTGATGTCTTAAATGGACACTACTCAGTCGCGATGTAAACGACCCTGAATGGGGTACCAATCCGACCCAATCCAGAAAGACCAAGTCAATTTTTTACGTGTGTCTTCAATGCACCAGTATATTTTTTGTGCAGTCTCGTATGAAAGTATCCGGGGTTAGATCATCGCGGATTCCCAACCTCGTGAGTGAGAAGTCATACCGAACGGGATCCCCAGGTTCAATCCCTTTGAAAGCAGAGGTGATTTCGACGGCCGCTCGCAGATCGGCCTGTTTACGTTTAGTGAGTCCAAGTTGCAGACTGATCCTGTGCATATGAATGTCCAGGGGGATGATTAATTTGGATGGCGGGACTGTATTCCATCCCCCGGGATCGACCTCGTCGCAGCGCACCATCCAGCGTAGGAACAGATTTAACCTCTTGCACGCGCTCCCGGCGTCCGGTGAAGGCAAGAGACTGCGTGGTTTGCTGTCGAATACGGAGGATAACTCTCTGACGAATGCTGATAGAGCCGGAAGCACGTTCTCGTGTTCATCTTTGAATGCCTGTGAGAAGCAGGAGCCGAGAGATCCGTATCTCTCAAGAACCTTTTTTACCCCGTAAAGCATCCAGGCCAGCTCATTGCCAGTGGTGAACCTGTACTTGAAATCCTTGAAAGTTTCGAGCAGTTCTTCAGGCGAAGCATTGCACAGAAACTCGTAAGGGGATCTTATCCTCTCAAGAACCGTCGAAACGCTTTTCAATATCTGCAACACACTCCCGTACGCCAGCGATGAAGCTACGAGGCCTACTATTTCCCGGTCATTCAGGTTATCGTAATGATAAAGGAATTCCAGCGGGTCCGGATGAACAAACTCGCGACGATTGTAAGTCCTATAAAGGACACAGAGCCTTTCACTGTATTTTCTTGCGGGCATTCGAGAAAATTATCCTCGTAAATTCAGAGTCGCCGTATGCCTTCAACGAGATCTTCCAGACCCTTACGATCTAAAATCCTGATCCGAGGTCCTTCAGACTCTATAAGCTCTTGCTTAACCATTTTTGTGAGGATTCGCGAGAGAGTCTCAGGTATTGTTCCCAGCAATCCTGCCAGTTGGCCTTTCGGGAGATCCAGGGGGAATTCATTGGCGCCATCTTTTTTGTCGCTGAGGTACAACACATGGGCAGCAAGTCTTCCTGGAACTTCTTTGAGTGACAGATCGTCAACGAGAGCGGTGAATCTGCGAAGGCGACGAGAGAGCACAGCCAGCATATTCAATGAGAGTGAGGGATTTTTCTTGATTAGTTCTACAAAGGAGGACCTTGGGAAAAAAAGGAAGCGACTGTCTTCCAGTGCAACCGCGTGGGCAGGAAAACGCCGTCCTTCGAATACCGGCACTTCTCCAAAAGGTTCACCTGGCCCAAATATGTGAAGAATCTGTTCCTTTCCTTCTGAAGAAAGTTTGAAAATCTTCACTCGCCCGCCTATAATTACATAGAAGCCGCTTCCGGCTTGACCTTCGGAGAAGATTGTTTCACCCCGAACATACCTCTTCTCGATAGCAATCAAAGCCAAGTCTTTGTGATTGTCAGGAGGCAATCCCTCGAACAAAGGAATGGCAGCGATGTTTTCTATGATGCCCACGCAAGACAAAATCATTCAAAAATGCGAAAAGGTCAAGTGACAGACGAAACCAGACAGAAATTTCTTAAAGTCATTTTGAAAAAAATGTCCCTCTTGACTTAAGTCAAGGGTTCTTTTTCAGCAATGAGTAATATCCCATTAGTATGCAACGAGACGGTTGGTATAACTTCAAGAAGTACAAAGAAACTAAACGGTGACGACAAGGAGGAAAAATGGACGAGAAGATGTTTTGTTATCAGTGCGAACAAACGGCTTTCGGAACGGGGTGCACCAAAGTTGGAGTTTGCGGAAAATCACCTGAAGCTGCTGGGCTCCAGGATTTACTCACATACGCTCTCAAGGGTTTGGCTCTCTTCGCGGTGGAAGGTCGCAAGGTGGGAGTGATAGACCGTGAGGTCAATGTTTTCTCTGTACAGGCAATGTTTTCAAACTTGACCAACGTGGATTTCGACCCGGCACGACTTGTACACCTTATAAAGAGATGTGTCGAATTAAGGGAAATCCTGAAGAAAAAAGTTAGCGCGGCTGGTGGAAGGGTGGACTTTTCTGAGGCTGCAGCCACTTTCCAGCCTGCATCGGACATAGATGGCATGCTCAAGCAAGCGGTCGGCGTGGGCTTTTTGCCTGATCCCTCGATTGATAGGGACATACTGTCTCTCCAGCATATTCTCATTTTAGGCTTGAGAGGAGTATCGGCCTACGCGGATCATGCCCAGATTTTATCCCAGGAAGACGACGCGGTGTACTCTTTTGTTCATGAAGGGCTTGCAGCGACCCTGAATCGGGATCTCACGCTCAATGACTGGGTAGGGCTTGTCCTGAAGTGCGGCGAAGTCAATCTCAGAACCATGGAGTTGCTGGATGCCGGCAACACCGGTACTTATGGTCACCCTGTCCCGACCAAGGTCCCCCTGGGTGCTAAAGCCGGGAAAGCCATCCTGGTGTCGGGCCACGACCTCAAGGACATGGAAGAAATACTTAAACAGACCGAAGGCAAAGGGATCTACGTTTACTCACATGGTGAGATGTTGCCTACTCACGCGTATCCTGGACTAAAAAAATATTCTCACTTCTATGGGCATTATGGGACGGCCTGGCAGAACCAGCGGAAGGAGTTCGCGGATTTTCCAGGATCCATACTCATGACGACAAATTGTATTCAGCGTCCCAAAGATACATACGGGGACAACATCTTTACAACAGGCCTGGTGGGATGGCCTGGGGTGCCCCACATCGCTGACAAGAACTTTACCCCGGTCATCTCAAAAGCGTTGTCAATGACCGGTTTTACTTCAGATACCAACGGTAAGTCTGTCACGTGCGGTTTTGGAAGGAATTCCGTCATGTCGGTGGCCGGAAAGGTTATTGATGCGGTAAAGAGCGGAGCCATTCGCCACTTCTTCCTCGTAGCCGGATGCGATGGGGCTAAGCCTGGAAGGAACTATTACACTGAATTCGTGGAGAAAGTTCCGGACAATTGCGTGGTCCTGACACTAGCTTGCGGGAAGTTCAGGTTCTTTGACAAGGACTTGGGCGATATCGGCGGAATCCCGCGCCTCCTGGATATAGGACAGTGCAATGACGCTTATTCGGCGATTCAGATTGCCGTGGCGTTGTCCCAGGCGTTTAACGTGGGAGTCAACGATCTTCCCTTGTCCATGGTCCTGTCGTGGTACGAGCAGAAGGCAGTGGCTATACTTCTTACTCTTCTGCACCTGGGAATAAAGGGAATCCGCTTGGGGCCCAGCCTCCCCGCATTCATTACACCTAATGTTCTGGACGTGCTCGTAAAGAACTTCGACATCAAGCCAATCAGTACCCCTGAAGCCGACCTTAAGGCGATTCTTGGATAAACTGTTTGGATCGGAAAGAGCGACCGATCGTGTACTCGAGAAGCTTAATTAAATACGTTCATCGTAATTGAGACTACCTGCTCCAGGATATAGATCATGCTAACTCCTGGGGCAGGCTTATTGTTCGCTGCGGAGATGCTCGTAATAATCGTCTGCAAGGGCGGCTTCCCTTCCAGTGAAAATTTGACTGCCTGATTCCGCGGCCGTAGTAACGCTATTGTTTGAATACAATCTTGCAAAACGTATTTTAAAAGTGTAACTGTTACGCGTACCCCGGCTGACGGTTGACATGCGGTTGGAGTGGAGGCCCTCCTGCAACACATCTTGTTGGAACGCCAGGCTTTACGATCGCTGGATGTTAACGTATCTCATAACTAAAGGAGAACTGCATGAGAAAGATTTTCCTGTTGGGCTTCATAATGGCTCTCGGCCTTTTTTTAGTTGGGACGGCAATAGCCGATAAGGCTGCAGATACCAAGGCCCTGGTAGAACAGGGGGTAGCAGCGTTCAAGGCAAAGGGTAAGGATGATACCATCAAGGCCATTGATGATCCGAAGGGACCTTTTGTGAAAGATGACTTATATCTTTTTGTGGGCTCTATGGACAACAAAGTGTTGGCCCATCCTTTCGCAAAACAACTCGTTGGTAAAGATGCAACCGATCTCAAGGATCCAAAAGGTACTGCTTTCTTTGTCAAGTTCAAGGAGGTTGCAGACAAGGACGGATCGGGCTGGGTAGAATACTGGTGGCCAAAACCCGGAGATAAAGAACCGGCACTTAAAAATACCTTTATCATGAAGGTGCCCGGTGAAACGGTCTATATCGGAGCCGGCTACTACAAGTAACTTGAGATCGATACGATTCCTGGACACGCACACGATCGAAGATATCGAGTGCTCTCGCAAGACTTTGTAGCCTTTGGGCCTTACCAAGGTGATCGTTCGCCGGGGCGACACGATTCATCAACTACCAAAGAAAAAGATGAGAGGGGCCATTCCAGGCACTCTCTATCAAAAATGAAATCCAACCAGTAAGCTTTCTCCCTCAGGACCCCTCGAACATCCCACCGAAATGAGTCGTTCTGAAAGCATATTTTTACGCTGTTCCCATGGCTGGAAGGCCACTACGAATCATGAAAATATCACCTTGACGGAAATCAACTTCGGACAATAGAATTTTTGTCTTGACGTGAACTAAATGTGTTGCTACGAAAGATTCAACCGACACATTTGTTATTGTCGGTAACTATCTATATTAAGGAATATAATAATTTATCAACTGTAGTGGTGTCTGGTGCTTTGAGGGAACTTGGTCGGAAATCCTAGGGCAGGCCGCCTGCTGAAAGAGAAAGAGAAAGAGAAGGGGAAAGAATGAAAAAGCTCGTTGTCATCCTAATCGTAGTCATGATGAGTTCGGTCGTATCTGCGATTGCCTCCGACATGACTGCATCCTTGGCCATGGACCAGGTGGTCGTGGACCGCTCAACTCGTAACAAGACGCTTAACGATTATACGCTTCTAACCCGGGATGCCATCCAGAAGGCTTGGACCACACCCCTAGACCTTGCCGTGCCCGGTGCTCTCAAAGGCAAGATTACCATCAACTATGGGATCAAGAGATCCGGCGCTTTGGAGTCTGTTGAACTAGTCCGGGGTTCAGGCAATCCTGAAATGGACAGAACACTCATGCAGGCCATTCGCTCGGCAGCTCCTTTCCCCGCGTTTCCCGATGAAATCAATGCGGGCCGAGTCCTTGTAAAAGCAAACTTCATCGTGGCCGAATTGCCCACAATTCCAGTCATCACGGTTGAACATCCGGTGAATAGTGACAATACTACCGTGGCAGGGGAGTCAGACAGAGCCGAAAGGAAATATAACTGGGGTGTCTCGGCTGGTACTGCTCACAAAAAAGAGGCAACTACAATCAAAGAGCTTCCAGTGCCTGCGCCGCCTGTAAAGAAGTACCTCTGGGGTCTCCAGCCATAAGAAAACGCGTCTGATATTGTTTTGCCGAGGGCGAACCCGCTGAGAGTAACAGTTTAGGAAGCGTTTATTGGGCTCTCGGCAAAGCTTCTCATTCAAGGGGATTTCTTATATTCAGTTTCTGCAGACTTTCATGACGACGATGTATCTGCTGCATTGTGAAGTGCCGTTTCGACACGCCCTCTCCACGATCTGATCTTTACCCACAACCGGAGTCGCTGGACACGGGTGGGTCTTGGGGATGTGGGACGACAAAGGGAGCCATGAACTGATACACGCCTGCGATGTCGTCGAGTCGCTGAAGGCCAAGCCAAAGGGCCTTTGTTCCAGGTTCGCCGTCACACTTGCGACCCAGAAAGCCACCGAGTTTGGCCGTCAGGCGCACGGATACCCATCTCAACAACAGTGGACTGCTGAGCTATCTTATCCCAGATGTATGCTTCTTCTTTAGCAAGCCGCCGATTATGCTGAGATCTCACAAGAAGTTTCGGACCCGAAGGATCAGCAAGGGCAAGTTCAAGAAGCTCGTATATGTCGGCTTCCCGGTCTCCAACACTGACAAAGACAGTGTCTGAACACTGTTTGTGCGCTTGGACCACTTTTTTGAAGCTTTCGAGCCAGTTGTAGCTTTCTTTTTGCTCGATGGGCAGACTATGACGGAGCTTCTTTTTCCCGAACTCCCTAGGATTCCGAGCCCAGCACTGTACGTCGAGCAATCCCAAAGGAGTCCCTTGACGCTTGAACACCATGGTGTCATGAACGATCAACCCAATGGGATTGTCCGAAGAGGAGCCCAATTCTCAAGGATCTCTTGGGGATTTGCAACTTGAGTCCAAGACAAAAAAAGCATTTTGTTGTGATGGAAAAGTATCCTCATCTGGTACTGGGTCAAGATTTTTCAATTTCTGGAATTTGGGAAAGACTCCCTCAATAAAATTAGAGACATTTCCCTTGGTTGTGGGTTAGAGTTGAAAAAACTTTCGAGTGAGATAAACATCATGACCTCCTCTACCAAAGTCATTGGTGATGTCCAGACCCGCATAGACAGGTTCCTCCTTCTGATAGCCTCATTCTGGACCATTGTCATTCTGGCTGCTGCCGGACTGCATTATCGTGAGGCGTATTCCGCTGCCATGGCAATCGCCCGGGCAAGCC
>CAIXMD010000081.1 GCA_903920415.1 uncultured Desulfomonile sp. | reverse complement strand
TTGAACTTGTACACTTCGTTGGTGTGGGGATCGATCACATGCACCGCGCATGCGATGCAGGGGTCGAACGAATGGACGGTTCGCAGAATTTCCAGGGGTTTCTTGGGATCTGCTACCGGTGTCCCGATCAGAGCGTTTTCCACTGGGCCTTTTTGCCCTTTTGCGTCCGCCGGTCCCAGGTTCCAAGTTGAGGGGACCACTTGCTGATAATTTTTTATCTTGCCTTTCTCGATGTTGATCCAGTGTCCCAAAGAGCCCCGGGCCACGTCGTTCAAGCCCATTCCCATACCATTGGTGCTCTCATCAAGTTTGTACGAGGTGAAGGTCTTTGTGTCACCCTTCTTGATGTTCTCAATCAAGTCCATAGTCCATTTTTCAGCTATCTTGGCATTGACGAGGCACTTGATGCCACGGGCCCCAATTCGACCAAGGGTTGAGAAAAGAGCCTCCGGACCAATCTCAAGCTTTTTCAACACCATATCGGTCGCGTCCTTGATCTCCTTATTTCCGCCGACGTAAGAGACAAGACACTGTGCCAGGGGACCTACTTCCACCGGTTTGCCGTCGTATCGCGGTGCCTTTATCCAGGAGTATTTTCCATCTTTGGCGGTGGTGTCGGGCACGGCCCCCTTCAGTGCCTCGCCTGAAAGCGGCTTGGTCACGCCGACGGACGGATGCAATGGCTCGCCCTTTTCATACCATGCGTGAGTAACATCTTCGGTTATCTTGCTTGTATCTACCGGGACCATTTTGAGTTGGCCGTCAACGATCATTCCCCTCGGGAAGTAGAAACTATCGGGTTCCTTCTCACTCTCGGGGAAATCCCCGTAGCACATGAAGTTCTTGTTTCCACCGATCTTGGTCCAATCCTTGTAGAATGAAGCCACAGCCAATAGATCGGGGATGTATACTTCTTCGATAAAAGCGATCTGTTCTTTCAGCATGAACAGATATTGGGAGATCCTGTCCGCGTTGAGCTGCTCGACGACGGTCACTCCGCCAGGTAGGTGGCCCTGAAGATGCGGGTTTTTCGCTCCCCAAATGGCGGTCATCTGTGCGGCATGGACCTGCTGCCGTAGGTTGTCCAGATAATGACCGACAGCCATCAAGTTGGCCTCAGGCGGAAGCTTGTATGCCGGGTGTCCCCAGTAGGCATTGGCAAACGGGCCGAGCTGTCCGGAATCGACAAAGGCTTTCAGTTTACCCTTGAGCCCCTCGTAATATTTCTTGCTCTGTGGGCGTCCGCTGACTCCTGCCGAGAGGTCGGCCGTCTTTCCGGCATCAGCAGATAGAGCTGATACGACATCCACCCAGTCCAAGGCGCACAACTGATAAAAATGGACCGGATGATCATGCATGTTTTGAGCAGCATGGGTTAAGTTACGGACAATTCTTGCATTTGGCGGAATGGTAACTTTGAGGGCGTCTTCTACAGCTCTGACGGAAGCGAGGGAATGCACAAGTGTACAAACGCCGCAAGACCGCTGAGTCACAAGATGGGCGTCCCTAGGATCCCGTCCCTGGAGTATGATTTCTAAACCCCTGAACAGCGTCCCACTGCTCCAGGCGTCTTTCACCTTTCCGTCCTGTATTTCTACCTCTATGCGAAGGTGACCCTCAATTCTCGTAATCGGGTCAACGACGACTCTTGCCATGATTTCACTCCTTTTCAAAAACTTGTCTCGTTAGGTTGAACTTATGTCAAAAGAGATTCGTTTCCCCTTTTTCTATTTCTGAACGTAGAAGGGGCTCATTTCGTCCCAGAATTTCGGTTCGCTGCATCCAATGCAGGGGTGACCGGCTTCAATAGGCCAGTTTGTACCTTGGTTCCATTTGATTTTTGGGCAATTATTGTAAGTTTTCGGACCCGCACAACCTACCTTGAACAGGCACCAGCCTTTTTGCGCACCTTCGTCTCCAAACTCCTTAACGAACTCCTCGTTTTCAAAATGACCTCTACGCGGGCAGTTGTCGTGAATAAGATAGCCGTATGCGAAGAGAGGACGGCCTATGTCGTCGAGGGCCGGCAGTTTTCCCAGCAGCAGGTAATGGACAATTGTAGCCACCATGTTATCCGCGTTGGGCGGGCAACCTTCTATGTTAACCGTCTTCAGACCGGTGACTTGAGCAACGCTCTTTGCCTCGGTGGGGTTCGGCTTTGCTGCCTGTACTCCCCCTGAACAGGCGCAGTTGCCCACACAGATGGTAGCCGCTGCGTTCTTACATACGTTGTTCGCTATCTCCATAAAAGTCTTGCCGTGAACTTTTCCGTAAACGCCATTGTCTTTGGTCGGAATTGCACCTTCGGCGATACAGATGTATTTTCCCTTGTTGTCTTTCACCGTCTTCTCGAGGATTTCCTCGGCCTGGTCGCCTGCAGCGGCCATCACGGTCTCCTGATAGGCCAAGTCGATAATGTCCAGGATTATGTCCGCGGCCCAAGGATGTGTGGTGCGGATGAATGATTCCGTGCAGCCGGTACATTCTGCAAAGTGCAACCACACGACGGACGGGCGTTTATTTGCTACAGCATGCGCTATCCTGGGCGCCATAGACAGAGGTAGCCCCAGAATGGTTGCCATAAGTCCGCAGAACTTCATAAAGTCCCGGCGGGTAACGCCCTTGAGTGCCAACCTTTCGGGAACGTCAAAAGAATTGTCCATTATTAACCTCCTTGCATGGACCTATTAGATCTAACCCTTGGCAGTAACAGCCATCGGGACTAGATAGGAATATGGCCTACGAACCGATATCCACGCCCTGAAGTTGTACTCCGCCTTTCAGGGCTTGATTTCGTTGGATCATTAGTGAGTGGACAGCAGAATAGGCCAGATGCCATAACTGTGTGATAATAATTCAGACAAAAGTTGAAGTCCAGCAATTTGTGCAACATTATAGACGTGTTATATATACCAAAGATGTAGCACAACTATCCCCTTTCTCCTCCATGTTTCAGAACTCTCGAAATTCATTACAAAAACATCTCTGCTTTTTTTCGTTTGAGATACTCATGAACCCCGCAACTTCTTTTCTCCACTGACATGGTCTTTGGATCTACGAGAAATGCACGGTTAATAGACGCGTCGAAACCCTTTAACATTCTTTCTTAAAACTTTTACGCATTGCCTCCAAAGTCATATCAATGTCTTCATGGCTATGGGCTGTACAGACGAACCATGCCTCGAAAGGCGATGGAGCCAAATAAACACCCTGATCGAGCATTCGTCCGAAGAAACGGCGAAAAGACTCTTTGTCGGCCAAGAGAGCTTGCTCGTAACAATTCACTGGTCCTGGATGGAAAAACACCGAGAGCATTGACCCCACCCGATTGATAGTATGCGGGACCCCGTTATTAATGAAAACCTCTTTAATGCCCTTGGCCAGCCTGGCCGTTTTGCTTTCAAGGTCATTGTACGGGTTGTCTCTTTGCAGGATTCGTAGAGTCGTAAGCCCTGCTGCTACTGCGAGAGGATTGCCCGACAGGGTGCCTGCCTGATAAACTCCTCCCACAGGAGCCAAATATTCCATGATGTGCTTCGGGCCGCCAAAGGCGGCTGCTGGTAATCCGCCACCTATTATTTTTCCCAGGCATGTCAGGTCGGGTTTTACGTTGTAGAGTTCCTGTGCGCCCCCCGGTGCCACGCGAAAACCGGTCATGACCTCGTCGAATATTAGAAGTGCGCCGTCCCGACTGCATAAGTCTCTGAGGCCCTGAAGAAATCCGGCTTTCGGTGGTACAACACCCATATTTCCTGCAACCGGTTCAACAATTATCGCGGCAAGCCGGTTCGGGTTCTCCTGTATCTGGGTGCGGACTGCCTCCAGATCGTTGTAGTGAAATACCAAGGTCTGTTCTACTACGCTTCCGGGGACTCCCATCGAGTCTGGTACTGCAAAAGTGGCTGCACCGGAACCGGCACGGGCCAGCAAACTATCGCTGTGACCGTGGTAGCATCCGGAGAATTTGATTATTCTGTCCCTGCCGGTGTACCCTCTTGCAAGGCGAATGGCGCTCATGGTCGCCTCGGTCCCGGAATTCACCAGTCTTACCATCTCTATGGAGGGAACCATTTCTGTTATGATCCGGGCCAGCTCCACTTCCCCCCGCGTAGGAGCGCCGAAAGACGTTCCTTTTTTCAAAGTAGCCTTAAGGGATTCAACAACTTCCGGGTGGGCGTGACCCAGAATGAGGGGACCCCAGGACCCCACATAATCGATGAATACATTTCCGTCTTCATCGTAGATCCTACAACCTGCGCCGCTTGTGATAAACCTAGGCGGCAAACCGACCGACTTGAAAGCCCTCACTGGTGAATTAACGCCCCCAGGGATTATTTCCACGGCCTCGCGGAAAAGGTCTTCAGATATTGTGCTGATTTTCATAATCTGCCCCTGTATGCTCCAGTCTCAACCACTTTTCTCCTCCGGATAAGATTTTGGCTGAAACCGGGGCGATAGAGAATTCATTGCTATTATAATCACTACGGAAGACTGCATTGATCTGCAGTCCCCGTTTAACCGTTCGCATCATCAGGTTCCACAAAATATGTCATGCTTATCTTTTTGAGTTCCCGCCTGCTAAAGAGAATCTCATATTCTCCGGTCCCACAAGCTTCAGCCATTCTCCGTACGATATTAAGGCATTCGTTTTCTGATGATGCGTGAACCATGGTGAAAAGAGTTCCCCCCAGCTTACCAAACGGAGGTCGCTCATAACAGTGGCTCACTTCCGGAAACGATGCCAACATTTGACCAACTTCCTCGACTCGACCAGGTTCTACTTTCCAGACGACCATTCCGTTAAAGCCTATTCCTGCTTCGATGTGCCGGATCATAGCTCCAAGCCTCCGGATCACCCCAGTGGCTTGCATCCTTTTTATCCTTCGAATCACCTCGGCCTCGGAAATCTCCAAGTTTTCTGCAATGAGCGCATACGGCTCGGGAGTAATGTCCAGGTCACCTTGGAGAGCCACGAGGATTCCTTTATCAATTACGTCGAGTTCTTGCCTGGACATGGGGGTGTCTTCCCGCATATAATTCTTTACCAGCCACTTATGAGGATACTCAATCTAAAAACTTAGGATGAGCACGAATGAAAGAATATTACTATATACTTCGACCCGAATGATGAACAGAGAAAATCTTGGACCATGCATTGTTTTTCCAATGGGCATGGAAGCCTATCCATTTCTCAATCGAGTAGAAGTAATCAGCCGTATAAAGATGGGTAAGGCTGTTTACAGGGAAGTCTTTTTTGAGGGCTCTTATCTCCACGTTGTGCGATGTGGAGTCGGTCCGACCAGAGCGGCCGCGTCCATAAAAAATTTGGCTGTCCGACCCTCTGCCATTATCAGCGCTGGTTCTGCCGGTGCCCTCGTAGACGATCTGCGGGTGGGAGACCTGATAATTTCTTCGGTAACTGTTTCGGGAGACGATCCCGAGGACAAAATAATATCGGCCCGGTCTCTCATTGATGCCGCTGTGGATTCTTGCCGGAGGGAATGCCGGTCATACCGGGTTACAAGCATTGCCACAATGTGTAAACCCGTTTTTTCCAGAGACGAACGCCTCGCACTTCATGGTGTTACGGGTGCGGAAGCCGTGGATATGGAAAGTCATGTGCTCGGCCGCGAAGCAATTAAGCTAGGAGTTCCGTTCTTAGCATTGAGAGTGATTTCCGACGGCGCTGATTCTCCTCCTCTCCTGGATTTTCGTAGCCTGAAGAGCCTGTTTTACCGTCCCCACGAATTGCCAGGGGGTCTAGTTGCTTTGTTGAGATGGCGGACATTTCTCAAAAACCTTCGAAGGTCAGTCGAACTTCTTCACCCGGTGTTAGTGGATATGATTCGCTCTTCGGGGAGGGGAACGGTAATTGATGGGAGTGAGTTCGAGAGTAATAGTTGCACGGCCAAGGAGTCGAGCGTGCCGACTTCCAAAAATTGGAATCAAATTGATTCTTGACTAGTTATTGAAATTAAAGTACACTATTTAGGCTAGCCTTGCAATCGCCCGGCGGAACGACCGTATCCTCCTTGTTTGGAGCCATACCCTTTTATCAGATCCGTCGGGCTTCTTTTTAGAGGCCACCTCTCTCATTTGCTTTTTTGTCTTCTAACCCCTAAAGGATTATCTTGATCTCATGAATTAGGAAAATCCTTGAGTCAATACATATCAGCAACGAATGAACGATCCAAATATATATGCTCATCAGGATTACGGACCGGCATCCAACAGCGACTCGGTTCGCCCAATCCATCCTCGCCCGGATCTTGTCGACGCTGGGAAAAGACCACCCCACCAAGACCTTGAGAACAGCAGGGCCAACATGGTTCTCCTTCTCGGGATATTGTCTCTTGTTATTTGCTGGCCATTGGGAGTCGTGGCCTGGATTATGGGCGGTTCGGACCTGAGAAAAATTCGCGAGGGAATAATGTTTCCAGGAAAGGTCAAAACTCTGAAAATAGGGCGATTCTTGGGAATTATCGGCACGATCTTTTTTGGAATCGCCCTTGTCCTTAGTACGCTCCTCGTTTCACGTGATACGTTCAGTTTTAATAGGTTTGTAAAAAGCGGCCCTCTTCACTCGGAACAGATTGTTTTTGTTGGAGAATGGTTTGGGCGGAAGGGCACTCTTATCAGGATTGGCCGCGACGGAAAGGCCGATTACAGAGCCGGAAACGCGACGGTGTCGGGGGGGCAAGTATTTATAAGAGGCGATTCGCTCTCAATAAGTATAGTGGGTCTTTCAAGAAGTTGGCACATTGAAAGGCGACCTTGCCTCATTCACGGAAATTGGACAATGAAACTGGATGGCGAAGAATTCATAAGGAGATCTGAGGATTTGCTGGTATAAGAGAATTACACACAAAATGCCCGATGCTCAATTTGTTATCTTTGCTGTAAAGGGTCATGCAAGACTGGACCGGGAAATCTGATTGTTGAGGATTTCGGACAAAAACGACCGTGCAAAACCGGACTCCGGTCAATTTACTTGAATAGAATTCGTGTTACGCAAGCATCACTCTTCATCATACTCCTCCTTCTCCTGGTGCTCTGAGAACAATTTGTCCTGGTAAGGAAGATCAGGGGAACCAATCCTGATTAGGGGATCTCCGAGCCTTCCAGTTAAGTCCATCAAGTCTCGGTCAAATGTATCGAAGAGTTTTATACGATGCCTTATCGCAGTGGCAATATGAATAGAATCTTTGGGCTTCAAAAAGTCATGAGTCCAAACCAGTTTTCTGGCCAATTCGGCGATGTTTCTGTCTACGTTCCGAACCCGGATATAATCGTTCATGAAGAATGCTTTGACTTTATCGGCGTCCGATTCAGGGATAGGGGTCTTATGCTTTAATTTTACGACCTCAGCGAGAGTCAATGCAGAAGTAACTATTAGAATCTCCCCTTTCTTTGCCCCCTCCACAACCCCCCTGCATGATTCTACTTTGTCTGGTTCTTCTTTAAGCCAACCGAGAAAACAGTCTGAATCCCAGTATCTTATTTCGTGGCTCAATCTGCACTCCTAAATAGCCCACGAACCTCATCAAAACCGGGAAGAGACCGGGGATCGGGAAAAACCTCGAAATCCTCTATAACTATATTATTAATTTCTCCGCCACGCCGATAACGAATAAGTCCAGAAACACTTACCCGCTTTCCGAAGGCTTTCAATACTTCCTCAAGAAGCTCGGATGGGACCTGGCAAGGAATGTTTTTTCTAAGTAGGTCGTCATACACCCACAGCTTGTATCCTCCTCTTTCAAAGATGCCAGTCAATTTTCCTTCAATGGAACCCCAGTCCTTGCTTTCGGTTCCAAAAAATGAGTCCACATTTGATAACGTCTTGGTCGTCACCGAATTG
>CAIXMD010000080.1 GCA_903920415.1 uncultured Desulfomonile sp. | reverse complement strand
CCTGACTCGCGGTCCCCGTCCGCTCGGTGACCGCAACCTACCTTCAATAATGTACTTGCTGCCGTGAACAGATTCAATCAGCAGCACAACTGTTCCTTCCATTGCCAAGTGTTTGAGGGCGCCTGCCAAATCCTCCCAAGATTCTGGTCTGAAACCAAATTTGAAGAAAAACCTTGCCTTGCCTGAACCATCAGGGTGCCGGGCGTTGAGTAAGTATTCCACAATTTTTTCTATAACAGGTTTGAACTTATGAATCTTGAATGATTGAGTCTCGGTCTGTAGGATTTCAAATTCAATGGACAGAAACAGGGTGGCCAGGCTGTTCTCATTCATTTCAATCTCCGGCGAAGTGGTACCTGGTGGGGCTTTGGAATCCTCGCAAGAGGTCCTTGTCCCGCCACTCTCTCAAGCACAGGCCACAACGTTCCAAGCGACCATTGCCCTAAGCCATACAAGATGGGCGTTTCTGAAGCCAGACCGAAGGCGAGCATACCGGACCGTTCCAGCGCCGTAGGAAAATTCTCACGGACCTTGCGTTCGCGCAACTTGGAAATGAGTTTTACCAGTGGCACCTGTACCGGACACACTTCTACGCAAGCCCCGCAGAGTGTCGATGCATCTGCTAAAGTGTGGGCGTGTTCCATCCCCTCGAGCAAAATTGTCAGAACAATCCCCATGGGACCAGCATATGTGGAATCATAACAATGCCCGCCCACAAGTCCATAAACCGGGCAAACATTCATGCACGCGCCGCACCGGATGCATTTCAGGATCTCTCTGTAGTCGCTCGCAGCAATCTTTGAACGTCCGTTATCAAGGAGAACTATGTGCAGTTCTTCTGCTCCGCTTACTTCACCACACTTCCTGGTGCCCGATATGATGGAGACATAAGAAGTAATGGGTTGCCCAGTGGCGGAACGGGGGAGAAGCTCCAAAAAAATGGGGAGCTGAACAAGTGAAGGTATTATTTTTTCCAAAGACATCACAGCTATATGTAAGGGCGGAACAGTTGTAACCATCCGACCGTTCCCTTCGTTGGTAAAGAGTACAAGGCTTCCCGATTCGGCTAGGGCAAAATTTGCACCGGTAATCCCGGCCTGGGCTGTGAGAAATTCTTTTCTTAACGCCTTCTGAGCGAAAGATGTCAGGGCTTCGGGATCGTCCGTGTAGTCTACGCCGAGCTTCTCAGAAAAGAGCCTTCCTATTTGTTGCCGGCTCTTATGAATTGCCGGAGCAGTGATGTGCGAGGGTCTTTCCCCAGCCATCTGCACAATGTATTCCCCCAGATCCGTTTCAAACGAGCGGATACCTCGTCTTTCAAGATGTATATTCAGTTCGATTTCTTCGGTAATCATGGATTTGGCTTTCACAACTTTTTGAACGCCACGATCCATCAGGATGTCACCGATAATGGTTCGTGCAGATTCAGCGTCGTGAGCCCTGTGCACAATCGCGCCGGCCTTGGTAGCGTTAAGCGAAAATTTGTCAACGTATGCAGCAAGATTTTCAATTACTTCCATGCGAATGGATGAAGCCATGTCGCGTCGTATTTGAAAATTGGGAACCACGGCAAAAGCTTCAATTCGTTTGGTATTGGTGGTATCCGTGGCCTTGCGCAGAGCTTTCCGCAACGTAGGATCACTCAGAGCGGTAATAGATCTGTTGCGAAAGTTCAGAACTGTTTTCACGTGGCTCATACTATTTAGCCCGGACAGAAATTTTGGCAACGAGTATAAACAGAAACTAGGTCGCCGAAAATAAGAAGCCCCCGTTTCAAACGAAACGAGGGCTGAAATATGAATCCCGGCAGCGACCTACTCTCCCACGCAGTCACCCACGCAGTACCATCAGCGCTGGAGGGCTTAACTTCTGTGTTCGGAATGGGAACAGGTGTTTCCCCTCCGCTATGGCCACCGGGAAGACTTAAAAATGTATAATAAATGCTCATGCACGAGGCAAAAAGCCTCGTGCACGTATATCAACCAAATAGGGGATCGAGGATACAAATCATATGAAGGAATCAAGCCGCACGACCTATTAGTACCGGTAAGCTCCATGCGTTACCGCACTTCCACACCCGGCCTATCAACCTCGTAATCTTCGAGGGGTCTTTAGGGGCCGTAGCCCTGGGATATCTAATCTTGAGGTCGACTTCCCGCTTAGATGCTTTCAGCGGTTATCCGATCCGGACGTAGCTACCCGGCTATGCCGCTGGCGCGACAACCGGAACACCAGGGGTCCGTCCAT
>CAIXMD010000079.1 GCA_903920415.1 uncultured Desulfomonile sp. | reverse complement strand
TCCACCAAGAATAGTTGCTTGAGCATATATGGTTACGTCATCTTCAATTGTGGGGTGACGCTTGCGACCCCTGAGGTAGTTGCCGCCTTCAGATTCTCGAGGCACGGAAAGCGCGCCGAGGGTGACTCCCTGATAGATGCGGACTCGATTCCCAATATGCGTGGTTTCCCCTATAACTACGCCGGTTCCATGGTCTATAAAAAAGTCTGATCCGATAGTTGCGCCGGGATGAATATCAATACCGGTAAGTGAATGGGCGTGTTCGGTCATGATCCTGGGCATTAAGGGAATTTGACTCAAAAAAAGCTCGTGGGCGACCCTGTAAACGAAAATAGCGTAGAGCCCGGGGTAAGAGAACACAATCTCGTCAAGACTCTTGGATGCAGGGTCCCCTTCATAGTGTGCCCTGACGTCCTGTGATAAAATCCACCGGACATCCGGAAGTTTTTCCATGAACAGTATTGCCTCTTCACGACCCTTTTGAATGCAGCGGACGCACAGGCTGTCCATGCGACGACACTCGTGGCGTATGCTCCGTGAAATCTGCGCTGAAAGCAACTCGAAGAGGATCATCATCTGGTTTCCGAGATGAAATTCCAGCGTTGAATGGGTAAGTTCCTGTCTCCCAAAGAATCCTGGGAAGAGAATGTCCTGAAGGATACTAAGGATACGGATGATCTCGTCCTTGGACGGGATCAATGCTGCGCCTACATGGTCTACTGTTTTTTCGTCGGCGCAGGAACGGACCATCTCGGTTACCGCCGCCTTGAGACGCTGCTCCTGGGGTAGTAGAAGGGTGTCTTCCTCAAATTCGCAAACATTCTCTCTAGGGACTTCATTTGCCATTTTGAATCTGTTCTCCATCTGGACATCATACAGAGTCTGGAGCTACCGGAAACTGAAGGTAAGTCACTTCACTTTTTCGCCACTAACGATGAGTGGAAGCGTATAGCCTTAAACCTTATCCAACCACGGCAAAAGGTCTCCGATCACCCGATCTATGTGAGCCATATGTACAATAATTGAGGCTTGCTATCAAGGGCAAGAGTCAGTATTGATAAAATGATCAGGTTTCTCTTATTGTACTAGTCGGTTATGCCATAAATCGGGGGAGCGATGGATTCGGACCGACAGACGGGGCATCTCCCAGGGGGCGTAAAACGTTTCCGTTTTCGAAAAACAAAACCGCAATCGAGACAGCGCGCCGGGATCGAGATGAGGTTTTGACCTCTACCCAGGGATTTTTCCACGTGGGGTAGATGTTCGTACACCTCTTTCTCGCTGATGCCGAGAGATTGGGATATCCCCCGGGCTGTAATAGTAGCCTCGTTCAACAAATGGGCCATCCTGCGCCGTACAGTCATCTTGTCGACCATCTGTTCCACGGTTACTTTGGACTACAGTGCTTATCGCGGGTACCTTGGCTTCGAACGTTTAGCCTCGAACGTTTAGCCTTGACAACATGTTGTCTTTTCGGGGAGGATATCCTCTCCGGTATAGTGACGGCAACTCTTTTCCTGAACATTCATCAAATCAAGTCATGGAGGCATCTCATGGCCCAGAGGTCTTTGAACAAGGTGATGCTACTCGGAAATTTGGGTAGGGACCCGGAGGTGAGGTATACCTCCTCCGGCAAAGCAGTTGCGACCTTTACAGTTGCTACTTCTCATAGGTGGCGGGACCAGGAGGGGAACGACCAGGAACGGACAGAGTGGCACCGCGTTGTGGCATGGGGTCGTCTAGGCGAGATTTGCGGTGAATACCTGGGTAAGGGCAAACAGGTATACATAGAAGGCCGTATCCAAACCCGTGACTGGGAGGATCAGGACGGAAACAAACGCACCACAGTCGAAATTATAGCGAACGATATCATAATGCTTGGTGGCGCTGGTGCCTCCCAAGGACGGGGTTCCGAAGATACTCAAAAGAAGCCGGCAGCTAGCTCCTCCATACCCCAAGGCGAAACTCCGAGGAGGACGGACGACCGGATCTCGCCTCCTCCTCCGGAAGACGAGATTCCTTTTTAGGCGTCTTCATCCTTCTGTCTTTTTGACCGGCTGGGAAGCAGGAATTCGTGACATTCGCCGACTCAAGAATAAGATCGCGAGCGGTTACTTCTTTTGATCCGGATTAATGCTATTAGTAGGGTGGTTCATGAGGTATTAAAATTTTGAAAAAGTTTCTTGGTGGACATATTTATAGTGGACAATTTGGTAGAGCAATTTGCCGTGTTCCAGTTCCCCGGCATCTCTGCTCTCGACCAGAGGAGGAACCATGCAAAAATGCGAGCAATACTCTGTTATTGTGGCGGCAATAGCTGCTGGAATTTTTCTTGCCACCGGCTTGGTGCCGGATGACGTGAGCGCTTACAATGAGTCGCCTATGCTGTCCAAGATGGTTCAGGCAGGACAGATTCCACCGATCGACGAAAGGCTGCCGGTATCGCCCACCGTAGTGACGCCGTTTGATAGGCCGGGCAGCTACGGAGGCAATTGGCGCAGGGCTTATACAGGCCTCTCAGATTTGGTCGGTGCTCGGCGATTACTATACGACCCTCTGGTGAGATGGAGTCCCGATTATAAAATTCTTCCCAATTTGGCACACAAATGGGAAGCTGACGCAGAGGGCAAGGTCTTTACCTTTCATCTAGTCAGGGGAGTTCGCTGGTCTGATGGACAGCCTTTCACCGCAGACGACATTCTTTTCTATTTCGATGACATTCTCTATAATAAAGAATTGACCCCATCAGTTCCCAAGTGGTTATCTCCAACTGAAAATCCTCCAAAGGTTACAAAGGTTGACGATCATACCATTCGATTCGAATTCGAAAAGCCTTATAGCCTTTTTCTTGAACAATTGGCATGTCCTCACGGGATGGCTCTAGTAACAAAACCCAAGCATTACCTGAAGCAGTTTCATAAAAAATATGCCGATCCGGAAAAGCTGGAGGCTTTGGTCAACGAAAAGAAAGCTTCCACCTGGGTCAAACTTTTCCAAGAGGTTTCAGATCTTCAGCGATCTCTTTTCGTTGGAACGGAACTTCCTTCCATTTGCGCCTGGATAACTAAAACTCCAGCTCCTGCAAAGCGCTTCGTCATGGAGCGAAACCCGTATTACTGGAAAGTGGACACGGATGGTAATCAGCTTCCTTACATTGACACAATAGTCCACGACCTCCAGGCTGAATCTCAAACTATAGTTCTCAAAGCCATTGCCGGCGAGATCGACATGCAGGGCCGCCGTCTTGGAGGTATGCAGAATTCAGTTCTTCTCTTGGCAAGCGCTGGACAAGGTAAATACAGGTTGGTCCCAAAGGCGTCTACGGCGTCGGTAGGCCTACTCTTAGCACCCAACCTGAATCACCGGGACCCGGTGATGAAACAAATTTTATCGGATCCGAGATTCCGTAAGGCGATTTCCCATGCAGTCAACAGGAAAGAAATTAACAAGATAACTTATCGCGGAAAGGGTTTGCCTAGGCAGGCCGCCCCCTTGAAGGAGTCCGAGTTTTACAGTCCTTCCTATGAAAACGCTCATATTGAGTACGACCCGGTCAAAGCCTCGGCACTGCTCGACGAAATGGGAATCAAAAGGGGACCGCGCGAAAAAAGGATGAGACCTGACGGCACACCGCTCCGGCTTTCTCTCGACGTCATGGTATCGGTTCAAACCTGGGTGGACGTTGCAGAAATTGTGGCGTCAAATCTAAAAAGTATTGGAATAGACGCGGAAGTCAAATCAGAAGCAATGGAGCTTTTCCGGCAACGCACACAGAATGCCTCTCATGATGTCGCCCTGTGGTCTGGAGACGGTGGGATTGAATGCCTCCTGGACCCGAGATGGTATTTCCCATACAGTTCGGAGAGTCTCAACGCACCCCTCTACGCACAGTGGTTCCAGACCAGCGGCAAGAAAGGAGAAGAGCCTCCCCCTGACATCAAAGGACTTATGGAGACTTATAACCAGATACTTAGTACTGTATCTGACGAAAAGAAAAAGGAGCTGTTCGGAAAGATAATTGCCGCTAACGAGGAGAACCTCTGGGTCATAGGGCTGGTCTATTCTCCGCCTGACTACTACGTTGTGGCAAAAAACATGATTAATGTTCCCAAAAAGGATTTTGAAAGCTGGACTTATCCCAATCCGGGGCCGATTCATCCGGAACAATTCAGCTTCACCGCGGAGAAATAAAATTCAGGGACGTGAGTTTTGCCTGTCGGTGATAGACTAGCCTCGAACACTGTAGGGTGGGTTTGCCTGATACCTGACGATAGTGTTCTCCGTCTTTTAGATTTGTTAAGGAAGATTCTCTTTGGAACTCTCTGACAGGGAACTCAAGGGTCCTCATAAGTTAGCCTTTCCAGAAGAGCCCAATTTCATTTTAAGTATGCGAAGCTTGAACCCGAGTTTGCCCTGGAGGTAGTCATCATGCTGGCCTACATAATTCGCCGCCTCCTTACAATGATCCCAACTTTGGTGGCGATATCGATCATATCGTTCATAATAATTCAACTACCCCCAGGAGACTTCCTCACTACCTATGTGGCTCAACTTAGTGTCAGTGGAGAGGCGGTAGACCAGGCCGAGTTAGATGCGCTTAGAGATCGCTTCGGCCTCGACCAGCCTATGTATAAACAATACTTACTGTGGGCGTGGAACTTCATTCATGGAGATTTCGGCCATTCCTTCGAGTGGAACAAGCCGGTGTCCGCATTGGTTGGAGAGCGTATACCCCTGACCATACTTATTTCTACCTGTACCTTGATCTTCACTTGGGTTGTTTCCATTCCGATAGGAATCTACTCTGCTGTTCGTCAGTACTCTTGGGTGGATTACCTTCTGACATTTGTGGGCTTCATTGGACTGGCTACCCCAAACTTCCTCTTTGCCCTGGTGCTGCTGTGGTTCTCATACTCATATCTCGGCATGAGTATAGGAGGCCTTTTTTCACCTCAGTTCGCGGAAGCGCCATGGAGCCTTGCAAAGTTTCTTGACCTTCTGCAACACCTCTGGATACCGGTGCTGATCGTAGGCACAGGTCACACTGCAAAGTTTATCAGAATCATAAGGGGAAACCTACTGGACGAACTCAAGAAGCCTTATGTAACTGCTGCTCGGGCCAAGGGCCTTTCCGAGATAAGATTGATCTTGAAATATCCTGTTCGAGTTGCCATTAACCCGCTTGTGAGCACCATCGGATGGACCTTACCGGAACTGATCTCAGGGATTGCCATCACGGCCGTGGTGCTGAATCTTCCCACTTCAGGACCACTGCTGCTCAGCGCACTCATGAGCCAGGATATGCAGCTTGCTGGTAGTTTTATCATGATTCTGAGTTTTTTGACGGTCGTGGGAACACTTCTCTCCGACATTCTACTGGCATGGGTGGATCCTCGAATTCGTTTTGGGGCACGCGAGGGAGTATGACTCAGGTTCGACAGAAGGAGGATAAGTATCTCAATGCCTCCACTAGGCAACTGGTCTGGTGGGGCTACAAGAAGCACTTGTTGGCTATGGTCGGCCTGGTGGCAATTCTCGGTCTTTATCTCACGGCCATGTTCTGCGAGTTCCTGGCCCCGTACGACAAGGATATACGCCATTTCGATTTCATATACTCACCGCCGTCGAAGATCCGGATTATTGATGAACAGGGAGGTCTCCAGCGGCCGTTCGTTATGGGTCGCGATATGGTTATGGATATGGAAACCCAGGCGATGCGCTACGAGGAGGTTTCTGGAATACGCTATCCTATCCGTTTTTTGTTAAGAGGAGATCCCTACGTTTTTTGGGGCCTGTGGAAGAGCGACCTCCACTTGTTCGGGGTAGATGCTCCAGGGAAGATTTTCATCTTTGGGACTGATAGGATGGGGAGAGACATGTTCTCGAGGTGTCTTTACGGAAGCAGAATCTCGCTTTCCATAGGGATGCTGGGCGTATTATTGAGCCTTGTGCTTGGATTGGTTCTCGGGGGTGTCTCGGGCTACTTCGGGGGATGGTCGGACGGAATAATTCAGAGGACTATTGAGGTCATCCGCTGCTTCCCAAGTATTCCTCTATGGATGGGGCTTTCAGCAGCGATGCCCCCACACTGGCCTGCTATGAAAGTTTACTTCACCATTACGATTATCCTCTCGCTCGTCGGTTGGACGGACCTCGCGAGAATGGTTCGCGGTAAACTCATGTCCTTACGCAATGAAGAATTTGTTTTGGCAGCTAGATTTGCCGGCGCCGGCCACGCCAGAATAATATTTCGACACCTTCTCCCCTCTTTTACAAGCCACATTATAGTGACCGTAACCTTGGCAATACCTGGAATGATTCTTGCCGAGACCGCGCTCAGCTTTTTGGGAATAGGTCTTCGGCCTCCTATCACAAGTTTGGGGGTGCTCCTCAAGGAAGCCCAGAACATCACAACGATCGCCCTTTATCCATGGCTCCTGATTCCTGTTTTATTCGTAATCGCAATAGTGCTCTCCTTTAATTTTGTCGGAGACGGCCTCAGAGATGCGGTCGATCCCTATTCGAGGTGAGTTGAATGCCGCCGATCTTGACAGTCGAAAACCTGCGAGTCCATTTTTTCCTAGACGAGGGTGTGGTGAGGGCCGTGGACGACGTGAGTTTTTCTGTTGAAGCGGGAAAGACGCTTGGCATCGTAGGGGAGTCAGGAAGCGGAAAGAGTGTCATAGGCCAGTCAATACTTCGGATTATCCCTTCCCCTGGAAGAATAGTGAACGGAAAAATATTGTTGAGAATTGAAGAGGGAAACGGTTCTTCCGGCAATCTGGATTTGGTCCCTCTTGCGCCTCATGGCAGGCTGGTGAGGAGCATTCGAGGTAGAGATTTGACGATGATCTTTCAGGAACCAATGAATTCGTTCAGCCCTGTCCATACGATAGGCAGTCAGATCATGGAGGCTTTGCGTATTCACTCGGACGTCTCGGCGGCAGAGGCACGCAACCGTGCGATCGAGATGCTGGGTAGGGTTGGAATTCCCAGTCCGGAAAACCGTATAGATGGCTATCCGCATCAGTTGTCCGGAGGTATGAGGCAGAGGGCCATGATCGCGATGGCTCTCATCTGTAACCCGAGAATCCTCATTGCCGATGAGCCCACCACTGCTCTGGATGTCACTATACAAGCACAGATCCTAGAACTGCTCAAAGAGTTGCAACAAGAATTCGGCATGGCCATTCTTTTTGTTTCTCACAACCTTGGGGTGATCTCAGAGATCAGTGATGATGTGCTCGTGGTGTACTTCGGGCGCGTAATGGAACATGCGCCGGTGGACGTTCTTTTCAACGAACCGCTCCATCCTTACACCAAAGCCTTGTTGAGGTCGGTCCCAGGTATCGATACTCCCGTGCGCAGCCACTTGGCCACTATTGAGGGCACCCTGCCGGATCCTTACGCTGATATAGTCGGATGCCCCTTTTTCGGCCGGTGCACGGAATGCGGAGGGGAAACGATTTGCCGTGACGATCCGTATGAACTAACAAAGGTTGCAGATCGCCACTATGTGGCCTGTCCCAGGATGTGTATCAAGACGTGAGGATTAATGGTGTCTGATTCAGAACTTCTCCTCGAAGTAACCGATTTAAAGAAGTATTTTCCCGTCCAGAAAGGTGTGTTCAGGAAAGTGGTGGGACACATCAAAGCGGTCGACGGGGTGAGCTTCGGTATCAAGGAGGGGGAGACGCTAGGCCTAGTCGGTGAATCCGGTTGCGGGAAAACCACGGTTGGTAGAATGATTATGGGGGCTTATCGCCCCACTGGGGGGAGCATCTGGTTCCAGCCACCGAACGGAGCGACCAGGGTTGATCTGGCTGCTATTGAGCCGTCAAAAATGAAGCCCCTGCGTCGTCATATCCAGATGGTCTTTCAAGACCCTTTCGCTTCATTGAATCCCAGAATGACCGTCAGAGAGATATTAGCCGAACCGCTTGTGGTGAATAGGATCGCTCGAGGGCGAGACCTTGAGGATCGGGTCCGCAGTCTCATCGACCTTGTGGGGCTAAAGATCCAGCATCTGAACCGTTATCCTCATGCTTTTTCCGGTGGGCAACGCCAGCGTATTAGCATAGCTCGAGCCCTGGCGCTCTATCCCAGGCTCCTTGTAGCCGATGAACCCACTTCGGCTCTGGATGTGTCCGTTCAGGCACAAATTGTTAATCTTGCATTAGAGATCCAAGAGCAACTCGGGCTCGCGTATTTGTTCATTTCACATGACCTCGGCTTGATCCGACACATCAGCCAAAGGATAGTGTTGATGTACGTAGGACGAGTGGTGGAGTATGCTCCTGCTCAGAGCCTTTTCGACAGGCCCAGGCATCCCTATACCGAGGCCCTGATGTCCAACGTCCCAAGTACCAGACCCGAATTGGTGGGCCGCAAGATCATACTGAAGGGAGACCCCGCCGATCCCATGAATGTACCGTCGGGATGCCCCTTCCATCCCAGGTGCCTCTATGCCCAGCAACTATGTTCCCAGGTTGTACCCCCTCTGTTGGAGGTTGATGCCGGTCACTTGGTGGCGTGTCATTTTTCCGGTTCACTTAATCTGACGGGATGTGATGCCTTGGGTTGTGCGATATGATCATTCAACCGCTGCGAGTTCGAACTGATGGGGGCAAGACAGCCCTTTAACCCAATGCGCGATAAATGTGATAATGTAGACCTCATTTTTAGGAAATCAAACATATGGCGGCAACTAAGATTAAGAGAATCCTCGTCTACTCCCACAATTCGATAGGCCTGGGCCATGCCTTCCGAACTTTAGCGGTTATCACGGGGATGAAAAAATGGAGACCGGACATTGATTTTCTAGTTATCTCCGGAACCTCCATCCCCCAGATTTTTTTCAAGCAGGGTATAGAGGTAATTAAGCTACCTTCCGTTAAACTGGACATAGATAGTAAAGACAGCACTATGCAGTCCCGGTACCTGGCAGGATTTGAACTCGAGGAGATATTTGATTTTCGTCAGACTATGATTATGGCGAGCTTCGATTTTTTTCAGCCGGATGTCCTGATCATCGAACACAACATGACCGGCCAGATGAGCGAGCTTATTCCCTTGCTCATGAAAAAATGGATGCGCAAGGGTGGCCCCATGGATTTCACGCTTGTTCATATTTGCCGAGGCATAATGAGGTGGGTTCCCCTGCTGCGCATTCCCTATCAAAACCCCAGGCATCGTTCCGAATCCATCAACATAGGGGCGCTCTACGATTTCATGTATGTCCTCGAGGATAGACAAGTCATAGATATAAACAAACAGTTCCTGGGCAATGATCCTGACCTGGAAAAGAAGATTACTTACCTTGGGAAAATAACAAACAAAGTGCGTGACGAACTCTCCGTCAGATGCGATGCGCTTGGACGGTTCGGCCTTCAGGACCGGAAAACCATTCTCATCTCTTTGGGAAGAAATCACCAGGTATTAGACTTATCTCTTAAGTTGCTGAAGCTTTTCCAAGATACCGGGATCATTGGACTCTATCAGGTGGTGATGATCGTGGACCCGTACCTGGATGAGGGAGCCGCTCAGACTCTTCGCTGTCATCCACTGAGCAATCAAGTGAGGTTCCTTAATTTTGTCCCCGATCTTGTAGACCTCGTCTATAACTCGGAACTTGTAATTTCCAGGGCAGGCTATAATACCGTCAATGAACTCTTGCTCACAGGTGCGAAAGCAATAATAATTCCTGAGAGTCATGGGGGAGGGGAACAGGAACAGAGGGCCCGGAGTGTGAACGCTCCCAATATATTCGTCTTGACCGAGGACGAAATTCTCGGGGATAATTCTGGGGGACTATTTCTGGAACTGCTGAAGAACCCTGTGAACTCTGCTGGGTACAATTTTGACAAATATGCCATTGGTAAGACTATAATTGACGACCTGGAAAATTGGCGAGCCCACCATTGTCGCTTTAGATATGAATGACAAGATTCTAATCTGAAAGAATAAAATTATGCTGGTATTGATGAGGGGGCACCTTCAGCTTGGGCAGGAGAAAGTGTATCTGGCGGATGCAGTTACGTAACTTTTACGGGTCACTTTCTCCGGGAGTAATGCTGATCGTGTCCGTGGAAGCAGGCGCCGACTGAAAACGGGAGTCCGGGATAGACGATAAGAATGAAATATCAGTAAGGTCGAAGCGGTTATAATTGCCCAGGGCATCATAAATTATTGCACGCCTGATTGTGTACCGTTCACTGTCCACTCCGAGTAGGATACGGAAAGTCCCTGCAGGATTTGACTTGTCGCTCAATTCAAGGAAAAAAAGCATTTCATCTTTGTCCATTGCTTTAGCAGCGAATTGCACCGAAAAATTTTTGTCTATTCTTCCGATATTCGCAAAGAATCCGAAAAAGTGCTCCACGTTTATTTCAGGAGGGATTTCGCCACTAACGGCGCTCCCATCCTGAGGAAAATAGACTGTGTAGGATCGTCCCCGCATGACCACTTTCTGTTTTTCGGGGGATTCCACCTCAAGGGCTATGGCACTTGGTTTTCTGACGTACATAGTCCCCTGAAAACGATCTTTCAAGTCCATGGCCGTATTCACCGTCAACTGGTCAAAGGCGGCGCTGAAACAGCAGTGTCTGCCGTAGACTTCTTGGACTTTCCGCACGATCTCGTCTAAATCTGGCACCTTACTTTCAGCGTAACCATAGGGAGATGCGAGCAGCAAAAAACACAAGAGCGAGGCCAACCGAAAAAAGATTGCCCCGGAGAAAGCAAACACAAAGAGTGATTTTCTAGGAGACATAGTTTTTGCTGGTCCTTCGGCGTGACTCTGTGGCCATATGACCGGTAATTGCAAACGACACATATCAGGATGAAACCGGTCCGGATATGCCGTGTACTTGTCTGAGAAAAAATGCCAAATCTTTGGCCAAGACCGGTATTCTGAACTCTTCAGGAGCAACAGGCAGTCCTGTCTTGCGAAGGTCATAGAGCAGCAGGGCCGGTTCGGGTAACAACTGCCTCATTCT
>CAIXMD010000078.1 GCA_903920415.1 uncultured Desulfomonile sp. | reverse complement strand
GTGCCAAGGATGCTGCGCCAAAGCAGTACATTCTTCGGAGTCCTCTGGTAATGTCCCTTGAAGGATTCTGCGCTGAAACCGCAAAACCAGCAACCCACCGAACAGCCTTTTGAGAGTTCGAAAGAAAAGATCGGATGAGTAATGGCATCTGCTTTGTTCGCACCAAATTCGATCTTGACTCGCTCCTCCTGGCGATTCCTCCATTCATTGAATCTGTGATCAGCGGTATTTGAATAACCGTCCTCCCTGATCAGTCGGCGAAAGGTGAGCAGGTCCTCAATCCATTCTTTCCACAACACTGCCAGTGGCAATTCCGGGGACTCTGTTTTGCTTTCTGACACAGGGGCTTCCGCCTCGAACTTGCTGCTGAATTTGCTTAAATCAACATCAATTCCTCTTTTTTTAGCCAAGGAGCTGGCACTGGTCGGATTTGCATTTATTTGTTTCCTGAACTTCGAGTCACCCGTTATGAGTTCAAGGAACCGTTTCAAATGCGCTATAGAGTTTAAGTCCTCGGCTGTGCGACGCGGGATCATAGTTCCATAAAATTCAGCCGCTGATATAATCTGGGGATTCATATTAATTGCTTGGCCTGATATGTTTTCGGGTATGGAAGCGACAGGAAAAATCACTCGTAAACCGGCTGCTTCTAAAGCAATCAGGAAACATCCAGTCCACATCCATCGAAATCTTAATAACTGCGTTAAAACTAAGAACTGATCTTTGTGACTGATCAGTTCTTAGTCAGAATGAAGGTCATCATGTCGCCACTATGACACATTCAGCTTCTGCAGCGGCAGTCGTAGTAGTAGCGGCGGTTTGCGTTTGAACCACCTGGACAGTGACTTCCGCTTGCACTTCCACATTGGTTTGGACGTTAGCTGTGCTTTTTTTCTTGCCGCCAGCCACTTTATCGAGGTCCTCTTCGCTTAGTGTGGCTTTTCTCTGCTCAATGTAGGCGATCATCTCATTGAGATTGACATCATAGCCCTTGCTTTTGGCAAATGCCACAAGAGCTTCGTTGCTGGTGGAAGCCTTCTTGACTTCCTCCTGCAGTCCCTTGTCAGCGCGAACTGCATTTGCCAAACGATCCATTTCTGACTTACTCATGGCTGTTCTCCTTTGATTTTAGTCCATCATACAAAACAAATTAAAACCAGACTACTTGAAATGGCCGAAAGTTGTTCGACAACATCTCGATCGGCTTCAATAGAACGATATCTTTAATGTATGCCTCCTGGTTATTCCGAACAACATCGTGGTCCAGGCTGGTGAGCTGTTATATCGGCAGGTCCTCCAGAAATCCTTTATTAAAAAGGTCCTCAAGAGTGCCTCTCACTCCAAATATGTCAGATCCATCGTCCACAAGATCCCCAATAATTTGCGTAGGTTGATAATTGGCCTGAGCTATCATTTCACCGAGTTGACTGACAAAACCGAACCCTGTAAATGAGTGGGCTGCAAAGTCTGAGGAGAGAAGAAAACCGTTTTCACGAGGCTGATAAACCAGACCATCCCGATACGCCACTGCCTGATCAGGCGGAAGACCAGCCGGCATGTGCTCCGATATCGACCGTTCTATGAAATCACCAAAGTCTTGGGCATTGGTGAAGGTCCCGGAGGCATGTATGCGATAACCCAACGGCCAACGCTCATTGGCCAGGCTTGGGCTGACAAGTTGTATTGTTCCATCCATCATGTTTACGATATAACCCGATAGGCAGGCTATTGAACTCGATCCCTCATCAACATGCAAGCCCTTGTGAGTAGTATTTTCAGACTTGACCTTCTTCAGTGTCTTGCCCGCCCTCGCCTTCCCATAACTGGAACCCTTGAGCTGCATTATTAATTCGTAGCAGAGAAGTTCTTCAGGCGAAAAGTTTGCATGTAGGTCTCGCAGGATCCTTGAATTAACGATTGAAAATCTTGATGGCACTGAAGGATATAATTTATGCATCTCCATCAATCTGCGGGTCCAGACCAGGTCCCTCGTTGGAGCTGCCGAGGTGGTTTGTGGCACCAATCCGACAATCTCGCAATAATCTTGAATAAAATCCAAATAGTTGGGATTATCAAAGGGTTCAGTAGCCCAGTAGCAAGCGCTGGCCTGAGCGGCTGAGCCAAACAAATTTACCGCCGTGCTCAAGATATTACGCCAAAGCAGGACATTTTTTGGGGTACGCTCGTAATGTCCCTTGAAGGATTCTGCTCCTAGTGCGCAAAACCAACAGCCGACTGAACACCCTTTTGAGAGTTCAAATGAGAATATTGGATGAGTAATTGAATCGGCTCGCGATGTCCCGAATTCAATGTTGACACGCTCGACCTGGCGTTTCCGCCACCCGTTGAACCGCGGATCAGCAGTATGTGAATAGCCATCCTCCCTGATTAATTTGACAAAGGTCAACCAGTCTTTAATCCAGTCTTTCCACAGGACCGCCAATGGGTATTCCTGGAAATCTGAACCTTTCTCCGCCATGGAGCCGTTGAGTTGGAATTTACCGCTGAATTTGCTCAAATCAATGTCAATTCCTCTTTTCTTGGCCACATGGTTTGCACTTGAGGGATTTGCCTTGATTTTTTCCCTGAACTTGCTGTCGCCTGTCATAAGTTCCAGGAATCGTTTCACATGCGCGATAGATCGTAAATCCTCGGCAGCCCGTCGCTCTGTTATTGACTTACCGTATTCTACAGACGAAATAGTCTCATGACTCATATCGTCAACCTTTTCTTGAAGGTAGGTTGGGCTTGAATGACATAAAATCAATTCTTTGATCCAAAAAAAACCTCATATAAAGTCCATGTCAATTAATATTAATAATGTTAATTGGTTAATAGTCCAGCCGTTCATGCTGAGACGCAGCAAAACGTCGTTACAAACAGTGAGACTGTTTTATGATTCGACAATTCACGGCCCCAGAAACGCTGAGTACATTTTAGGTCCTGGCATGAACACTTATGTCGCAACTATAACCACTTCTGCTTCCACCATCGTCGTCGTTGTTGTGAAAACGGTTGCTTCCTGTACTGAAAAGACCAGATACTGCGCTCTTACCTGCGTATGTTGGGTTGAGGACTTTCCACCGACCACTTTTTCGAGGTCTTCCTTGCTCAAAGTAGCCTTCTTCGCCTCAATGTGGTCAATCATCTCCTCGAGGCTGATGTCGTAGCCCTTGCTCCTAGCGAATTCCACAATGGCTTCATTGCTGACAGCAGCGTTCTTGATTTCCTCCTGCAATGCCTTGTCTGTACGCACCGCAGTTGCAAAACGTTGAACTTCAGATTGACTCATGATTGGTCTCCTTATAGGTTGCGTTTAAGCCGCTGTGCAAGCGCTCAGCTCAAGTAGCTCAATCGCCCATCCCTTGGGAAAAATGGCTTTGAACTCCAAGTGGCCGATCTTGAAAACGGATAGACGAAAGCAGGCTTTATAGTCGAACTCTAGGGTTAAATTATTATTATGTCCAACAAAATGTTTACAACCATAGGAAAGATAATCCTGGAGCGACAAATTCGAACACCCAAGACCTTGTAATTGAGAAAATTACTAAACAATTAGTAACGGGTGCCTAGTCAATCAGCTCGTCTTCAATCAAACTCGGTGAGCGAATAGCTTGTGCTGCGTCCGCCCGCGGCGTCCTTGGTCAAGATATCGCTTCGGACGAGATCGGCGATGTCCCTGAACGCAGTGTCTTGCGAGCATTTGGCAAGTTTCGCCCATTTGGAAGAGGTGAGTTTACCTTCAAAACCGTCAATCAGCCGATTGAGAATGATGCGCTGACGGTCGTTGAAACGTGCGCCCTGATGCTTCTCCCAAAAGCGTGCTTTCTTTAGCACGGGCCCTAATGTCGTTTCCGCGCCCTCGAACGCAGCGTCCAGACAACTGAGAAACCATTCCAGCCAAGGCGTGATGTCGAGATCGGCCTTTTGGGTCGCTTCAAGGATATCGTAATACGCACTGCGCTCCTTTCGGATTTGAGCAGACACACTATAGAAGCGTTGCGCTCCCTGTTCCGAACAGGTCAGCGCCTGATCGGCAATCGCGCGGGCAATCCGGCCATTTCCATCGTCAAAAGGATGGATGGTCACGAACCACAGATGTGCCACACCCGCCTTGAGCACCATATCAATTGCGTTCTCGCCGTTGTACCATTTGAGAAAGGCCTTCATTTCTTTTTTGATACGCCTCGCCGGCGGCGCTTGGTAGTGCGTGCGCTCGCGGCCCAGGGGGCCTGAGATCACCTGCATGGGACCAGATTGATCGTTGCGCCATCCGCCCACGGTGATTTTGACCATGCCGCTGCGTCCAGTGGGAAACAAGGCAGATTGCCAGGCGAACAGACGCTCTTCGGTCAAGAGGGTGTCATAGTTTTCGGTGGCGTCGAGGATCATTTCGACGACGCCATCGATGTGACGGTCGGCGGGAGCAAGAGCGCCAATATCCATCCCGAGACGGAGGGCAATAGAGGAGCGCACTAGCTCCCGGTTCAGCGCTTCACCCTCAATCTCGCTCGACATAACAACCTCCTCGGTAAGGGTTTGGAGGGTGGCCTCGGCACGTAGCTTGAACCCAAGCGCCTCCATTCGCCCGATCAACCGCCCCTGCTTGTGGCGCACGGAGACGAGTGGTTTCGTCAATTCCTTCTCGCTCCAACGGAAGCTGGGCCAGTCTATTAATTCGTAGACATACATTGTTATTCTCCGCATCTTATGCGGATATTATGCCGGCTATTCACCGCAAGGGCAATAACAATCCTTAAAGAGGGCCACGGTCTGGCGTCGGTCCTCCAATTTCGAGTGATATAATTGGGGAATCAAACACCATACCCATTACAAGCGGTATCTTAAGTAATTTCATGCCGAACATTCCGAATCTTCTGTTTGGGTATCAGTATTTTTTGGGTAACGGGGTAGGAAGCGGGCAGTTCAATGCCGACTATCTTCTACCTGTGAATATTGGCCAAGATGCCGTC
>CAIXMD010000077.1 GCA_903920415.1 uncultured Desulfomonile sp. | reverse complement strand
GTCATCGAGAGCGCGTGTTTTGAAAGATTCGGCATCAGGAGAACCGCCAAGTCGCTTGGAATGTCTAGCGAAGCCTCCTACCGCTTCGAACGAGGTGTAGACCCCGAGAGTACATTGTGGGCGGCACATAGGGCTGCATACCTGGTCGAGAAGCTGGCCGGAGGGAAAGTGATTGCGAACTGCATTGATGTCTATCCGAAGCCCATAACAAGACAAATTGTCTCGGTGAGGACAGATAAGGTGAATGGCCTGCTGGGGCTTAATTTAAAAGGGGAGGAAATTTCTGAAAATCTGAAGCGGCTGGGTGTTGAGGTCAAGTTGGAGGCGAAGGATAACGGAGTCCTTGTGTGCCGACCACCATCTTGGCGTTGGGACTTGGAGAGAGAAGTGGACATGATTGAAGAAGTTGCTCGGGTATATGGATTTCAGAATATTCCTGTCTCCATGCCTTGTTACTTGTCCGCCCCGGATCGGACCAGAGGTTCCATGGAGCGCATGAAGAAAGCAAACGAGTGCATGAACGCTGCCGGTTTCACGGAGATCATTACAATGTCTTTTGTGTCACGAGAAGCCGGCAAGGCCTTTGCAATCGGTGTCGAGCATGACCGGCCGCTGGAGTTGCTCAATCCACTTACCGAAGACTACACCGTCATGCGGACTTCTCTGATACCAGGCCTCATTTCAACTGCTAAGCGGAATTTAAATTTCAAATGTGAGAACCTCACACTCTATGAAATGGGGAAAACCTTCACGCCTGTACCTGGCCAGGAGCTTCCCCGGGAGGATTTAAGACTGGCAGCAATCGCAGTAGGCAAGCGTCATTCAGATTCGTGGCATTTTCAAAGGGGTGAGGTTGATATCTACGGGAAAATAGACCCCAAACGGGAAGTGGATTATTATGATTTAAAAGGCGCGCTTGAGATTGTGTTGGAAGCGTTCGAGGTTAACGAGGCCACGTTTGTGCCCTCCAATATATCTTTCCTTCATCGGGGCACGTCTGCAGACGTGGTTCTTGATGGAAAGACCATTGGTTTTCTGGGAGAGTTGGCCCCGAAGAAGGCCAGAGACCTTGAATTGACAGAGGGAATTCAGATTTTTGAAATACTTTTGGAGCCTCTGTTCATTCAAAGGCGCAAGAAAAGAGTTTTCAGGCCGGTTCCTCGCTACCCTTATATAGAACGGGATCTATCATTAATGGTTGAAACAAATTGTTCAGGAGATGACATTAAACACTTGATTTCACGTTTGGGCCATGATATTATTACGTCCGTGATCCTATTCGATTTGTATCGAGGAGAAACGATTCCGGAGGGTAGCCAAAGTATGGCGTTCCGGATTCGATATCAGTCTGAGAATCGGACTCTGACCGACGACGAAGTCCAGGAGGTTCATTCCAGCGTAGTGGATTCTCTTGTCAGGGAGTTCGGCGCCACAATGAGGGAATGAAAAGGCGGATTAATCGCCACCTTCCTGTGCGGTTTAGCTTTTGTCGTATGAGACCATGGAATCCGGTCGGATAGATTTTCATTTGGAGGGGTGGTTGAATTATGACTATCGCGATTCCTGAGAAGCAGTATTTCAAAATCGGGGAAGTCAGTGAAATTCTTGATGTAGAACCTTACGTGCTCAGATACTGGGAGTCAGAATTCAAAATACTGAAACCGACTCGAACTCGTGCACGCCAGCGCCTATATCACAAAAAAGACCTGGAGCTGCTGGTAGAAATTAAGCATCTTCTTTATGACGAGAAATTTACCATCGCAGGTGCAAAGAAACGCCTTCAGGACATGAAAAGGCAGGTCTCCGCCGAAAGGAAGGCAAAGAAGCCGACCAAAGCCGTCAAAGCCAAGGAAGAATCAGAACTTCTGGAAGCAAAGGCTGAAAATGCCCTTTCTTCCGACAACCAATCCGGTTACAGGGAGATACTTTTAGAGATCAAGAAAGAATTGAAAGAACTCAGATCAATTCTGGAGGGGTAGCGGTTAGCTGGAGGAGTTAGAGAATGAGTACACCCATGCACTGTCCCGGTTTCGAAGCGAACAAGAGCCTCTCTTCTTTCATGTGCAGATGCCCGAAGTGCGGCAAGGAAAAAGAAATTTTCTCCGATGAGTTCGACAGGCCCCACAAATGCCCGGCTTGCAAAGAACTTATTGATTTCAGCGAGTGCTCAATAGGATCCACGGGCACATCCAAGTGAAATCAAGTTGTCTGTCAACAGAGGGCTATTTAAACCAGTCGAACGAAAACCAAGTTTCTGACACCGACCGGTTATTCTAGAATTTCCGTGACTATTGATATGAAGCTATCCCCCCGGTGAAATTCGTTCTGAAACATTCCGAAAGACGCACACGCAGGCGACAATAGCACAACGTCCCCTGTTTCGGCCTCATCCATCAGCTTGTAAACAGCACTTCGCAGATTATTGAAAGTTCCCAAGATCTTACTGTAGCCACCTGCGTTCACAATTCCGCGATGGAGAGCCTCAGTAGCGTCACCTTCCAGAAGGGCTATCTTATGGGTCTTAGAGGCAGCTGCGCGCGCGAAAGGCTCAAGGTCCAATTTCTTGTCAGAGCCTCCCGCAATAAGCAGAATACGTCTTTCCCCCATAGCACTCAAGGCAGCGCACCCCGCAACTGGAGTAGTGCTGGTCGCATCGTTTACAAATCCAATGCCTTTTTTCTCACCAAGCCATTGGAGACGGTGCTCGACCCCG
>CAIXMD010000076.1 GCA_903920415.1 uncultured Desulfomonile sp. | reverse complement strand
GGCCCGCGCCCCCCCCCCCCCCGCTGCACTTGACATCGACGAAGATGCCTATGTGCTTGGAGCTTGTTTTTTTTGGGGTTTAAGCACATTTTAGTTGCGGGGTAGATAGGCAATGCGCTATTAATCACAGTGTGAATAATCAGGTTCGGGAGTAGGTCACAAAAACGAAATGCATTAATGTCTAAAATCACTGAGACCAGACGTGTTGAGGGGCTTGGAAGGAAGGTCGACTACCTTCGATGGATGAAATAGTCTTCGAACCAAGCGAGCCCGGATGGCCACTGAGGTAAGGGCTGACAAGAGATTTATCAATGCGTGAGTAGTCGGTGTCAAAACATGGCGCAACGGAACAAGACACGCAATCCAGCCGATTTTCCAGTACTCGGGGTCCTTATGCGCGGACCGGCTCACGGCTACGAAATCTATCCCGAACTGAGGCAGCGTCTGGGAGAGGTCTGGAGGCTTAGAACAAGCCATATTTATGCCCTGCTTGCCGGGCTCGAAAAGGATGGCCTCGTAAGCCATGAACGCGTAGACCAGGAAACCCGTCCAGCCAAAAAGGTATTCAGCATAACCAACAAAGGCAGAGAAGTTTTCCTGCAGTGGGTCCGCTCGCCCGTCAAGAATGTTCGTGATATTCGCCTGGAATTCTTGACCAAGCTCCATTTTGCAGGATTTGATTCTCCGGAAGCGGTGGAAAATCTGGTCTCCGAACAGTTGCTTGTTTGTCGCAGAAGCGCCGAACGCTTGGAAGATATCAGGCGGGACTGCAAGACCGACACACAACGTGCTGCATTGGATTACCGATTGGCCATGCTCAACGCAGCGCAGACCTGGTTGAACAGCGTGCGCCATGCCCGCCGGCAATTTCATGAAAGGTCATTGTCTGCGGCCAAATAAGGATATGCAAATGTTGAAAACGAATTCACAGGTAACAAAGTGTTGGATAATGACAATTGCCTTTCTCATGTCTTTCGGGATACCCTCGACGACACTCGCCGCTGATCAAAATTCTGTAACGGTTTTCGCCGCAGTATCTACAACCAACGCAATAACCGATATTGGGAAGATGTTTTCAGACAAGGGGCTCGGCAAGATTGTGCCCTCGTACGCTTCCACTTCCACCCTGGCAAAGCAAATCGAAAATGGGGCTCCGGCCAATGTGTTCATTTCAGCAGATGAGGCCTGGATGAACTATCTGCAGGAGCGAAAGTTGATTGTACCGGGGAGCCGCTTCGACCTGCTGGGGAACAAACTGGTTCTCATAGCGCCTACCGACAGCTCGATCAAAGTCGAAATCGACGTGGAGTTCGAATTGGCAAAGCTATTGGGAGACGGCAAGCTGGCCATGGGCGACCCCGACCATGTGCCCGCAGGAAAATACGCAAAGGCAGCACTTGAAAAGCTTAGAGTATGGCCTGAGGTTGAGAGCAAACTCGCCCGAGCGGCCGATGTCCGTGGAGCGTTGACGCTGGTGGAGAGAGGAGAAGCGCCTTTGGGGATCGTCTACGCCACGGACGCGGCAATTTCTTCCAAAGTAAAAGTGGTTGGAGTGTTCCCTGCCGACACTCATCCAAAGATCGTTTATCCCGTTGCAATTATCTCCGGCAAAGCTACGGATTCCGCCGGGAGCTTCCTTCAATTTTTCAAGACCCCGGAAGCCACGGCTGTTTTTGAGAAATACGGGTTCACCGTACGGTGATGGAGGCATTGACTCTCACCCCACTTGAGACGGAAGCTCTGCGATTGAGCTTGTGGATTTCCGTTTGGGCGGTTGCAGGAAGCCTTCCGATAGGGATAATGCTCGCCTGGGTTTTGGCGAGAAGGAATTTTCCCGGCAAGACTCTCTTGGATGGTCTGATTCACCTGCCTCTGGTCTTGCCGCCAGTGGTCATAGGATACATGCTTCTCGTTCTCCTGGGTCGGAAAGGGGTAATT
>CAIXMD010000075.1 GCA_903920415.1 uncultured Desulfomonile sp. | reverse complement strand
CTTAGGCATGGTTCAATCGTGGTGTCTCTGGATTCGGTGGACCCGGATGATAAACTGCTGGTTCTGCCGAAAAAGGGCAGAGAAAAAACTGTTTCTGTCGGGAGCATTCCCGCGATGAACCGTGGAGGACAAGGAAGGAAACTGTGTGACGGTTTAGCAGAGGTGCAACGGATAAAAGATTGTGAGAGGCAGGGATTATGAGCGGTTCTTACACAGTCGAAGATATCCAGGTGTTAAGAGGACTGGATCCTGTACGCAAGAGGCCGGGAATGTACATTGGAGGAACCGGCCAGGAAGGACTACACCAGTTAGTATGGGAAATTTTGGACAATAGTGTGGATGAAGCTTTGAACGGACACTGCAGTTCCATAAAAGTGATGTTGTATCGAGACGGAGGAATTGGAGTCGAAGATAACGGCCGTGGAATTCCTGTTGAAAAGCACCCAGCCACAGGCAAGAACTCCGTGGAGACCATTTTTTGCAATCTGCACGCAGGCGGAAAATTTGACGACGACGCATACAAGGTAGCAGGCGGACTTCACGGCGTAGGAGCTTCTGTTGTGAATGCCCTGAGTGAAAGCATGATCGTGGAGGTAAAACGCGACGGTTTCCGACATGTTCAAAACTTCAGTCGAGGGAAGGCCCTTTTCCCAATGCGAAAGACGGAAGTGGTTAAAGGGACGGGAACCAAAGTGATCTTTCTACCTGACCACGAAATCTTTCCCGAAAGCACTTTTTCCATAGATATCATAAGAGAGCGCCTGAGGACCAAGGCGTTTCTTGTGGCAGGCCTGAAAATCACTCTCAGTGACGAAACAGAGGGAATTAAGGAAAGCTTCCTTTATCCGGGAGGTATAACGGATTTTCTTCAAGATCTTGTCCGTGGGCGTCCCCTGATCGACTCTCAGCCATTTTATTACAAGTATGAAAATGACGTTCGGTTGGAGATGGTTATGGCCTGGACCTCCGATACTTCCAGTAGAATACTCTCTTTTGTGAATTCCATACCGACACCGGGGGGTGGTACCCATGAAACCGGCTTTCGTAATGGGATAACCCGTGCCCTCAGGAACTATATCGAAAAACGTAACGGCCTCCCCAAGGGGGTAAAGGGCGTCTCGGCAGAGGATGTGCGAGAAGGTTTAGTGGCCATTCTTTCAGTTTACCTGCACGGGGGGAACCTCGAATTCCAGGGCCAGACCAAGGAACGTCTGAACAGTTCCGCGGCCATGCAAGTGGAGCCCCTGGTTCGAACGGCGTTCGAAACATGGCTGCATCAGAACCCGACCCAGGCAGCGGCCATAACAAACAGGATTTTGCTCGCAGCACAAGCGCGAACGGCCTCTCGGGCTGCGAGAGACGAGATCAACCGTAAGGCAGCAACTCGGCGGTTGACGCTTCCCGGTAAATTAGCCGACTGCTCATCGACTTCTCGTGATGCCACCGAACTCTTTATTGTGGAAGGAGACAGCGCAGGCGGATCTTCCAAACAGGCCAGAGACAGGAAATTTCAAGCCATCCTTCCCCTTCGAGGTAAGATTCTCAATGTCGAACAGGCATCCCTTGAGAAATTGAAATCCAACAAAGAAATCCAGAGCCTCGTCCAGAGCATCGGAACCGGAACAGGACATGCATTCGATTATTCGCGACTTCGCTACGGGAAAATCGTCATCAACACGGATGCAGACGTAGACGGCCATCATATAGCGACTTTGTTGCTCACGTTTTTCTACCGCCATCTCCCGGAATTAGTTCGGCGTGGGCACGTTTACCTCGCAATGCCACCACTTTACAGGATTCGAATAGGATCCGGAAAAAAGACGGCCATCCGATACGTCTTTTCGGATGAAGAGAAGGACAGGCTGCTCAAACGCAGCAACGGAAAAGAATTGGAAATTCAAAGATTCAAAGGTCTAGGCGAAATGGACGCGGCGACTCTCAAAAGCACCACCATGGATCCGGCTAGTCGGAACATTCTGCGGATAGGCTTAGGCAATGAGGCAAAAACCGACGAGATTGTTGACACGCTAATGGGAAAGGATGTCCGAAAAAGGTTTTCCTACATCAAGGAGCATGCCAGGGAAATAAAGGATCTCGATATCTGATTATAGATGAAGCAACGCACGTAAGGACTGGAAAAGACCGACCACGATCCGGGAGCCATTTTATTTCGTATCTTTGGCTTTTCGCCTTTCATCCTTATCCACCTTTCCGACGCTGTCAGCAGGTTGTGAGTCCTGTCCTTTCGAGATGCTTTCCAGTGCAGACTCTATAAGCCTCTTTGATGGACCATGTTTTTCCACTTGCAATGCATCCTTCAATATTGGAGTAACTTTTTCGGGGTGATCTGCACCCAAGTTTCGTAGCGCATTGACGGTAGCGTTACGTACACGGGAATCACTTTCTTTGAGGGCCTTGTCTAGAGCGGGAACGACTTCCGGAGGAAGGGGCCGATAGATCACTACTGCGTTGATCGCGGCATTGCGGACGCGATGATCGGGGTCATTCGTCAAGGTTAGAAGATCTGGTACTGCCGCCGTTCCTTCCT
>CAIXMD010000074.1 GCA_903920415.1 uncultured Desulfomonile sp. | reverse complement strand
GCCAGGAAAATAGGCAGAATTGTGGCCAGAAATATTGCGTGATTGTCAAATGACCCGAAGAACCCCCTGGCTCTGAACTCTCCTGTTTCCGCGGCGCCTGCCACTTCACCATAAATAGTGTAGTTGGTTTTTGTAATGAACTGAAAAGTTAAGTATAACCCTTGTACCACGCCTATGGCAAACAATCCGTACACAATTATTTTGAAATCTCGACGGGTCTTTACGTTGTTCACCAGGTAGAGAAACAACAGGAAGCCTTTCGCAATAGCAAAGGTCTCATAAAAACCAAATCTTGATATCTTGGCTACTCCGACACTCAGCGTGAACAGGCAAGCGACCCAAGCCAGGAAAATAGCGCCCAACCATCCGCCCAAGGTGGCTGCCTGCTCGCCTTTTTCACCGGTACCAAGGGACAATGCCCAGTGGGCATACAGTAAAAGAAGGATGACGTCTACCGTGTCGATTCGAATGCCCGCGGCGAACAAAACCGACTCAAAGGGCACCTTTTCATAAACCAGGTGTCGGCCAAATCCGAATGTACCTGCAAATACCAAGACAAACAATAGGAACGACTTGGCATCCTTCATGAAAACTGCAAGGCCGGCGAAGAAGAGGATTGCCCCGTGGATGTACAGGAACATTCTCCAGCCCAGGCCGAGAAGGCTTACGTAGGCAAAACCAAAGAGAGGGAACAGAATACACGCCAGTATGAGGAAAGTGAGATTCCGAGGTCGTGATACGGTTAGCTCCATGGCGGAAAACTCCGAAACCGGCGCAGTCAGGTTTTTCCTCAGTAGGCGCCTTTCGTCTTGATGATGGCAATAACTGTTTTGAAGAGTATTTTCAAGTCAAGCAATACAGAATAATTCTTCACATAGTAAACGTCGTACTCGGTGTTGAGGTGCATCGGCAAGTCTGCCCGGCCTGAAATTTGCCACCATCCTGTAACGCCCGGCGGTACACTAACCCTTTGCCATTGCCAATGTTCGTAAAACTCAGTAATGAACGGTTGTTCAGGCCGAGGCCCCACGAAGGACATTTCTCCCTTAAGGACATTGAATACCTGGGGCAATTCATCTAGGGAAGTGCGTCTGAGCCACCGGCCCACTCGGGTAACTCGTGGGTCGTCTTTAGCCTTGTAAATCTTCTCTCCAAATTCATCTATCATGATGACCTTGTCTTGCAGGTGTTCCGCGCCGACAATCATGCTGCGAAATTTGTACATTTTGAATATTTTGCCGTTTTGTCCCACTCTCCGCACGGAAATAACCGCGGGGCCAGAGGTATCGCTCTTTATGAGTATCCAGATGATGATGAACAAAGGCCAGGCGAACAACAGAACAATCGTGCACAGAACAAGGTCGAGAATCCTCTTGAGCACTCTTCTGTGACTTCTAATTACCGGCTCACGAAGCCCGATCAGGACGAGGTCGCCGAATTTCTGTACATCCGACTCAACCAAGGCCAGGCTGAAAACGTCAGGAGCCAAATAAACCTTTACAGCTAGTTTTTCCAGTTGGAACATTATTGACTGCAAGGGCAGCGGTTCCAACTCCAAGAAATGAACGTCCGACCTTGCTATGATCACCATTTCAACTTTGTTTTTCTGGACAATTCCAGCCAGATCCTTGACGCTGCCCAGGAAGGGACCCGGAAGATCACCTTGAGAAGGCGCCGCGGTGTCGCAAAAACCTACAAATTGCAACACTGCACTGTGATCACGCAGTATTCTCTCAGCAACTCGTATGGCATTGGTATAGGAACCTATGATGACTGTGGGGGCACCTTTTCCTTCCTTGCGTTTGAGCTTCAGGTATGCGCTCAAAACATACCGAACCGTCACCAGGACTGCGTAGTTTGTCACGGAGAAATAAACGACCAGCAACCTGGATGTTTCTCTAAAGCTGAAAAACAGAAGCCCTGCGAAAACCGACACTGCAAGAATATATGCGGAGGTAAAACGGCCTAACTGATTAGGAAAGCTGAATATTCTGTCCGTTGAATAAACGCCTGTCAGGGCGAAAACCATGTGCCACAGCAGGGCTTGCATCACATAGATGACCGAATTCGGCATCACGCTGTCCGGATCCATGATCTCGCCGGGCAACAAAGGCCTCAATTCCACCATCGACGCGAGCACGAGCACACTTATCAGAACGTCTAAGATCATTAGGACGGATTTGTACCGATGGTATTGCTCGTACATAGAGGAATCCTATGACGCCGAGTCTTCAACTTTTAAAAATGTATGATACCGTTGCGCCGGTTCTTCGGCAAAATGGCGGCCAGAGGCGCCCGTGGCTACGGAGATTATTGCCGACGTCAAAATGAATGTCCGATTCGCTGTCCGGTACCAAGCATGAATCCCTCTGGGAGCGCAGGCTTCCAGTTTGCAGGAGTTACAGCAATTCCAGGCAGGCAAGATGCCTGCGCTCCCAGAAAACCGCACGGAATTTCCGACCAACGACATATATAACGATTCCCAAATTAGTTGTCGGTTTGAACAAGTTAGATATTGGCTATCATTCCCCTGGCATCCAGAACCTTAGGGTATGCTTTGCAGCCGCTCATCAATCCTGATTCGGACAAGAACTTTGGCAATGAGTATAAGGGTTGCGCTATCCTTCGAGGCGGTG
>CAIXMD010000073.1 GCA_903920415.1 uncultured Desulfomonile sp. | reverse complement strand
CTGGCCACCGGCTCCGGACGCGCGGTAAGTATCTATCTTTAGGTCAGCCTCGTTTATCTGGATGTCCACGTCGTCCTCCGCACTCGGATACACGAAAAGAGCGGCAAAGGAAGTGTGCCTCCGGGCATTGGCATCAAATGGTGAAATTCTCACCAGCCTGTGTATACCTACCTCTGCCTTTAGCCTTCCATATACATACTCTCCCTCGAGTGAAAAAGTGGCGGATTTGATTCCGGCCTCTTCACCGGGTAGCGTGTCAAGGATTTCAGATTTATAACGTTCCCGCTCCGCCCATCTGAGATACATTCTAAGAAGCATTTCTGCCCAGTCTTGAGCCTCGGTGCCGCCCGCTCCGGCGTGAATCTCGACGATGGCATTGCCTCTCGCCTCAGGCCTGGAGAAAAGCCTTTGGATCTCCAATCCCCGAACGTTCTCTTCTAAGGAATTGAGTTTCTCTTCGACTTCCTTGAGTACTGACTGGTCAGATTCCTCCAGGGCAAGCTCCAGTAGGACCGCTGTGTCGTCCAGGTCCCTATCCAAGCCTGAAAAATTGTCGACCAATCTCGAAATCTGTTTCTGCTCTCTGAGAAGTGCTTTTGCAGACTCGGGGTTGGTCCAGAATTCAGACTGGTCGCTGCTTTTCTGAAGCTCATTCAAACGTGACAGCTTGCCTGCAAGGTCAAAGATAACCTCTTAGTTCTGTGGATTTTTCGCGTATCTCAGCCAGTTTCTCTTGAATCTCCAACATTTGAATCCTCCTTGGAAAGACACTGGTATCCTGCAAAAGCCCGTCCTTCCAACCATTTGTTATAAGTGGTGAAGCCTTGTGTATCGGTGGACTCTAGGGCTTCATCCATTATTTTTAGTCTAGAATCCAGATTGTCAATGAAATGGACCAGAAGCGCTTCTCTTGTCAATGGGCGTACTGGCGCACCGAACTGAGTTTCTCCATGGTGAGACAATATGATGTGCTGGAGTTCCTTCAACCAGGGGGCATCTGCGAGGCCTCTTTGCAATGCCGCATCTCGAACCATGTCCATGCCAAGGATAACATGTCCTATAAGCCTGCCTTCCGGCGTCCTTCCTTGTCCCTTAGGGGTCAGCTCACGAACCTTTCCAATATCATGCAATATGGCACCGGCTATTGCTAGATTGCGATCCACTTTCCGTTCAACTGAAAGGATAGTTTCTACCTTGCGGGTCACTGTAACAACATGCTCTAAGAGCCCGCCTTTGTACGCATGATGTATCATTTTAGCAGCAGGACAAATCATCAGGGCATCAAAGTTTTCCTCAAGAATCCCTCCAAGCAACTCTGCCAACTCCGGTGGTTCCAAAGTTTGCGCATATCGTTTCAGTTCATCGAAGAGGGCTTCTGGCGATAGAGGGCCGGTCCTTGAAAGAATACCTGGATTGGGCACTTCAGATAACTCCACCCTGCGTATCTTATCTACGATGATCTGGTTCCGTTCCTTATATATTTCTACTCTGCCTTCAATCTTAACAAAATCACCCGCATCGAACTCCCTGCCCCACTTACGAATGGCGTCAGACCACATCTTTCCAGGAACTGTCCCGGTTGCGTCGCCTAGTAGCATGTCAAGAAAATCTTGGCCGGATCGGGTCTTACGGGTTTCGATAGAGCGCAGTTGGAAAAACTGAACGATTGTGTCACCCGGTTTCAGATCCTTGACGATAATATGGAGTGTGCCTAAGCTTTCATCAGTGTTCATAACCGTAACTCTTCTTGCATCTATTGAAAGATTCTTTAATCGACTACCGTATGAAAGGGGTGTCGTTGGCTAGGGATTGGTCCAGCCGTTATCTCGAGGATCGGTAACGAATTGTCGACGGTATAGGATAGCGGTCTTTTGGGCCGAGGGCGTCCAGGCACTTTTCGATAAATGCGTCGACGTCCACCTGCTTTCCACCGTGAAGGATAGCATAAATTTCCCCTAGAATGGGAGGATGGAAGCCCCTTTGGGTAGCTATCCTCTGGGCTAAACGAGATGCCTCGAAACCTTCAATAGCTATTTTCTTCTTACGGTACTGATCCAGAAGGAGGCGTGCCGGCCTTGATTTGCCGTGTTTTTCATCCATTTCAGCAAGATCTTTACCGAATGTTGCTGAACGTCCTCCCCTGCACGTTGCCAGCAGGTCCGCCATCCATACCTGACTCTCTGCGTCGAAAGTCTCTGCGGAAGCGCCGAGAAGCATCCCAAAATGTCTTATTTCAGTAGTCGCGAGGGTGGCATAAGTTGCTAGAAAATTATTCGGGACGCGCTTCGAGGCTTCCAAAATCCCGAACCCAATAGCATACACGTTCTTAAGGGCTGCCGATAAGGTAGTCCCGATTACATCTCCAGAATAAACTACCCTGAAACGAGCCGTTTCTATCATAGGTCTTATGCGCTCAAATGTCTCATAATGCTCGCACGCGATCTGCGTGACCCCAGCCCCTCCCTGAACTATTTCGTGAGCCAAGTTTGCACCTGACAGCGCAGAAATCCTCATTTTCTTCCCCAGGCGATCCAACTCCCTATGTACTGTTTGGCAAGGAAGCAAACCGGTTTCGGGAATGAAACCTTTCGTCGCTATAACTAAGTCGCTGCCTTCAGGAGCCAGTTCCACGATTTTCACAATTGTGGAGTGAAAGTATTTGCTAGGGGTCACAATCAGAATTAACGAAGTATCTCCTACAGCAGCAATGAGATCGGCTTCAGGCCTGACCGACCTGGGTAAGGGAATGTCCTTGAAGTGCCAGGGATGCTTTCCATCAACCGTTAGCTTTTCGATCAGATCCTCCCTGGAATCGTACAATATGAGAGAATGTTCTGAGAGTGCTTCCTTTTTCAGCAGGTTCATACCAATGTGCAGGGCGAGAGTGTATCCCCATGCTCCAGCATTGACAACGGTCATGGTATTGTGGCCACGGAGCGGATAGATCCGCCTGTCGGCATGATAAGCATAAAACCTCAGAATAGATGAATTCCCCGCAGAATACGTCCGGCGGAACAATGACCCAGAGACGGCTCCGCGAGTTATAAGGGTCTTAAGTCCCCGCTGAATTGTTTCGAATAGGTCAGACGTGATAACTGGATGAAACGGCGGTTCTTTGCGGTACCTACTCTTGAAGAAGGACCTGATACTGTCGACCTCCCTTTCAACGTTTTCCCGCAGGGTCTTGGAGTCGACTCTCTCGAATCCCTGCATGGACTTAGCCACCAACTGAGATGGGTGTATCATCTTATTCCGAGCAATCTCCTCAATGGCCCGATGGGAGATCCTCTGGAGAATGAGGGAATCGTCGTTAGCCAGTTCAAAGGGCTCTCCAAATGAAATGGAAACGTCTCCGAGTACCAAATCGAGACTCCTCAAGAATTTGTCCGATTTTCCCAAACCTAAAAGAAGTAGAAGCAAAAGAGACCTACTACGCGGGAACATGGACAAAACCGGGAAGAACCTTTGAGAAGTCAAATAGCCGTCCTCAGGAATAGATCCATAGGAAATGGCCACGGGAATTACAAGGCCCTTTCCGGTAGCCTTCACTGCCGCTATAACGCCATGAGGAACGTACGGTTCCCGTAGTATTCCGTCGCGTGACCTGACAGTGTAACGGCTGGTTCTGGAGAATAGAAGCTGAGTTTCAAGCCTTTCTGCCAAGGCGGCACAGAACCACGCGTATGCCCTGTGCTGAACCGGGGAAAAACTCTTGGGAACAACCAGGGTGCGAAACGCCTTTAACCAATGAGAGACCCAACCTCTTGTAAGACTCCCTGAAACATGCATGATCGGAGGCGGCAAGCCGATTCTGCGTATAGCTTCTGCGGCGTGGGCATAATCGAAGTAGGATGTATGCCCTACAAAGAAGAATTTGGGGCCGTCGAATTCAGCAATCTTTCGCAGGATGGATTGAGGAACGGGAGAGGAAATGTCCCTGAACATTGTCCTGGTCAGGAAAGTCAGTAAAGCCGACGATTCCTTAAATGCCATAGGATCAAAGGAGACCTCAAGTTCAGATAGCGCTATTTGAAGCTCACCACGATCTCCCCTAGGTTCAAATTCCTCGGCCAGTTCCAAGGCCTTGTCCTGCAGGCGAAGAGCATCTATAGACGCCGGATGGGGGTCCGAGAGATATTTCCTGAATTTTCTGAACCCCTCGTGGGACTCGAATTGCCTAAATGTCCGTGGCAGAGTCATGTGTGCGCAACCTCACAGAAAGTCCATAGAAAATGGAAAATTCTGTCCTCAATTAACTATGCCGGTTGCAGGACCTTCAGGGGCCTTCAAAGGACCACGCGGAGCAGGCCTCGGCGGAGGAGACGGTTGCCCCTGACCAGTCGTGGGACTCGACTGCACTTGCGATGGAGCCATGCCCGGCGAAGGTTGAGGTTCAGGTCTAATAGACTGAGGTGTGCTGGGCGGCTGAAGTGGAGCAGGCGCAGCAGAAGGCGGGCCTGGCTGCCTCTGAATCAGTGGAGTAACAGTTGCTGGCGGAGTTACCTGCCTCTGAGGTTGTGGAGAAACTGTACCCGGCGGAGCAGGCTGGACCTGAGGTTGTGACGGGGCTGGAGTCTGTGCAGGGCCAGGCTGAGGGGTGGAGGTCTGGCCTGGTGAAGCGCCTCCAGCAACGAATTTTACGGATACGAGAACGCTATTGAAAATCTGGTAAAAATTTTCCATACTTTGAGATGGCGCAAGGCACGATATCCGGAGAAGAGTCTGTTCATTTTTGAGAAAGACTATAACTATATCCATCCAGATTTTGAGCTTTTCCTCATAAGCCTGAATGAAAAAATAATAAGCGCCGGGCACTTCGCATTTGAAATCTCCCTCGTCCAGAATTTGCACATTCTGCTTTTCTTTCCCACTGCTCGGCTTTCCTTGCAACTCAGTAATTCCGCTACGTAGTTCCTGTTTAAAGACTTCAAGGGAGTCCTTTACCGGG
>CAIXMD010000072.1 GCA_903920415.1 uncultured Desulfomonile sp. | reverse complement strand
GTGCACAACCCTTGAGGAGGCACAAGAAAAGCTCCGGATGGGTATGCGCATCATGATAAGGGAGGGTTCGGCAGCGAAAAATCTGGACGCGCTCCTGCCGCTGATCAACGAACATAGTTCACGCAACTGCCTTTTTGTCACAGATGATTTGGACCCTCACGATATTCTGGCAAAAGGCCACATCAACAACATAGTCAGGCAGGCGATCAAGAAAGGAATCCATCCCATTACCGCGGTTCAGATGGCCACGATCAATACAGCCACGTACTTCGGCCTCAAAGGATTGGGCGCGATACTCCCAGGGTATTCGGCCGATATGCTCATTATCGACGACCTCGAAGAACTGAAAATCAGTACGGTGTACCATGCGGGCTCTATCGCTGCGCATGACGGAAAGCTTGTCATACCCTCACGAGCAGGGTCGTCCCTAAGAACCGGGAGCAGTGTTCACGTCGCCTGGGAAAAAATCAAAGATCTGTCAATTCAGGCCGAAGGAAATTCTGTAAACATCATCCAAGTTGTTCCTGGTCAGATCTTTACTCGAAAGGTGATCGAGCAAGCCCCTATCGTTGACGGACGAGTTGTAGCAGACACCAGCAGGGATATACTCAAAATTGCTGTAATCGAGAGACACAGGGGTGCGGGTAATTTTGCGATCGGATTGATAAAGGGGTTTGGCCTGAAAAGGGGTGCTATCGTAAGCACGGTTGCCCACGATGCCCACAACATCATTGTGGTCGGGGCGAATGATCAAGATATGCTGGCCGCCGCCCATGAAGTAGAGCGCATGGGCGGGGGAATGGCGGTTCTGGACAACGGACAGGTAATCGGGAGGCTTCCCCTGCCGATTGCAGGACTAATGTCCGACAAACCGATTGCAATGGTTCGGGAAGGACTCGATGGTCTGGTGGCAGCGGCAAAAGAAATGGGCTGTACGCTAGATAACCCATTCGCTACCTTATCTTTCATGGCCCTAACCCCCATTCCGGAACTGAAACTCACGGACCAGGGGCTATTCGATTCGGTAAATTTCAAGTTCATTTCACTTTTTCTGGCAAGTTAGCGATTGAGTGCGGGACGGGAGGAATCAGATTTTTTTTTGGATGGAAGACAAATTTTCTTGCGTCGGACTTGACACCGCGCATTTTGTCCCCATTATTAGTAATAGTTACTATTACGAAGGGAGTTGGACTCTTTGGCGGCCAAGGGACAAGTGCGAACCACACAACAACGCCGTGTCATCATGGAAGAGCTTTGCAGGCTTAAGAGTCATCCTACCGCGAACGAAGTCTATGAAATAGTACGGAAACGCCTGCCTCGGATAAGCCTTGGGACCGTTTACCGTAATCTTGAAATTCTATCTGAGCGGGGTATGATCCAGAAATTGGAAATGGCGGGCACGCAAAAGCGTTTCGATGGAATAACCGAGAACCATTATCACGTTCGCTGTATTATGTGTGGCTGCGTTGAAGATGTGTCTTCCGGCCCGATTCCCACTATTAATAAGGTTTTGAACGGTGTCAGTGATTATCAGATCTTGTGGCACCGTCTTGAGTTTGTCGGTATTTGTCCACGTTGCAGGGAGGCCGGCACACAGGGTATTACCTCAACGTAATATAAAAAAGGAGCTAAGAATGTCAGCATTGAAGGGATCTCAAACAGAAAAGAATCTTCTTGCGTCTTTCGCCGGAGAATCGCAGGCGCGTAACCGTTACACCTATTTTTCGTCGCAGGCACGCAAAGAAGGCCTGATACAGATAGCCATGATTTTTGAAGAGACTGCAAACCAGGAGAAAGAACACGCAAAAAGGTTTTTTAAGCAGCTTGAGGGTGGTGAAGTGATGGTTCAGGCAGGTTTTCCGGCTGGTGTAGTAGCCGATACCGCAGCCAACCTCAAGGAATCTGCCGCGGGCGAGCATTATGAATGGTCCGAGTTGTATCCTGGGTTTGCCAAGATTGCCAGGCAAGAAGGTTTCGATGCTGCCGCGAAGATATGGGAAGCGGTGAGCATTGCGGAAAAACAGCACGATAAGCGATACAGCGATCTATTGAAAAACGTTGAGTCCGGCAAGGTGTTCAAGAAAGACAAGTCGGTTGTCTGGCGCTGTTTGAATTGCGGTTATCTCCATGAGGGTCCCGAGGCGCCTGAATCTTGTTCGGCATGTGCGCATCCCATGGGCTACTTCGAGATATTGGCGGAAAACTGGTAAGCCGTTGTCTTATACTGTTTTGTTGCTTCTCAAGTAATTTAGAGTAAATAAATATTACTCATCAACACTTTTATCATAGACACTAGAGGAGGTTTCAGAAAATGACGGAAAAACTTCAGATTTACAAATGTGAAGTATGTGGGAACATCGTAGAAATGCTTCATTCCGGCATGGGAGAAATGGTTTGCTGCGGCAAGGCCATGAAACTGTTTGTCGAAAACACCGTTGATGCAGCAAAAGAAAAACACATCCCCGTGAAAGAGGCTGTATCTAATGGCCTTAAGGTTACAGTGGGAAGTGTCGCCCATCCAATGGAAGAGAAACATTACATTGAATGGATAGAGATCATTGCCGACGGAAAAGCGTATCGACAATTTTTGGAGCCAGGACAAGCCCCAGAGGCATTGTTCCCCGTTCAAGGAAACTTCACGGCACGGGAGTTCTGCAATCTGCACGGATTGTGGAAATCCTGATTCGTTCGTGGACAGACTTCCATATTTTATAGCCAGTGCCGAAATTAATGTCGCATTATCTTTCTCGTGAACGAAAATGTGTCATTCGGACAGAAGTTTTGGCAACGTGTATAGGCGGCTTGTCTCGGTCGCAAGCCCGGTCTTGCCGTTCGTAGCCATGGGGTCAAGTCGCCGACCGTCCGTTATCAGGTGGAGGATATCATGTCTCAGTCACCAGTTATTTACCAGTGTAAAACACCAAATTGCGGCTACATGTACAATCGGGAAAAAGGGGACAAGAAAGGAAAGATTCCTAAAGGGACGAGCTTTGAGGATCTGCCCGACGATTGGAAGTGCCCAATTTGCGGCGCAACTAAGAAATCATTCAGCCTTATTTCTTTTCCGGCATCATCCCAAACTTCATAGGTTTTAGGACACCGGTCTTATTCGAGAATGATCGTGAAGTTGAACATTTGCACGTCGGAAGGTTCTCTCGGTAGTTACCTGCGCTAACTCGAGTTGAACGTCCGTCCCCAACAGTTGGTGCGATAGTGGGAGGACCATGAAAAAGTTTTCAGTAATTGTGGTAATATCGGCGATACTACAAATCGCAATGATTGGTTATGTATTTGCCGGTAATAATTTCCGTGTGAGTGCCGACCCTCTGGCGGCTCTCGAGTTACCGATCCCGGAAAATGCGGTGGATAAAACTTATTTAGGCCTCACTGGAACGGGCACCTTCAGACTGCCTCAGGTTCGGGCTCAAGTCCTTCTGATAGAGGTATTCAGCATGTACTGCCCGATATGTCAAGCTGAAGCCCCGGTCGTAAACGAGTTGTTCCAGTTGATTGAGGGCAATCCAGACACGAGAAGCAAGGTCAAACTTATCGGTATCGGGGCTGGCAACACACCCTTCGAAGTGGATGTTTTTAGAAAAAAATATGGTGTTAAGTTTCCGATGTTTGCGGATGACAACATGCTCATCCGCAAAGCCGCATCGGAGGATATCCGCACACCGACTTTCGTTGCATTGAAAATAGAAGCTGGGAAAATAGTTTCTGTGCTCCCGGCTCATGTGGGGCAAATTAAGGATCCAAACGCATTTCTCAAAGCTTTATTTCCTGACAACAGCCCCAATTAGGAGAGTTCACAATGCTTCACTCTAGGGTGGCTGCAAAGTTTTTTTTGATGTTCGCCATGGCATTGATGTTTTGTTTGGCGACGGAACAGCTTGGGGCTGAGACTCTGGATCCTCGTATCTACAATCCAGGTGTACTGAAGCCTACGGGCAGCGTAACCAAGCTCAAAATCGGCGATCCGGCTCCTGATTTTTCCCTCGGGGACCTTACGGGGAGCAAAATTTCGCTGGAACAGTTCCGTGGAAAGAAAAATATTGTGCTTTCGTTCGTGCCGGCTGCTTGGACCCCAGTCTGCTCCCAGCAATGGCCGGGCTATAATATTGCAAAGGATCTGTTCGAAAAGAACGATGCAGTACTGATCGGGTTGTCGGTTGACAACATACCCACGTTGTACGCCTGGACCCGGCAGATGGGAGACCTGTGGTTCCCTGTGGTTTCGGACTTTTGGCCCCATGGGGCGGTATCCCTGCAGTACGGCGTATTGCGTCCCGAAGGCGTTTCTGAGCGTGCTCTTTTCGTTATCGACAAGAACGGAATAATTCGGTACATCGATGTTCATGACATAAACGTAATGCCGAGGCTTGAGGACCTCATGAAGGAGTTGGATAAGCTTCAGAAATGAGCAATGCTCATAGAGATGATTTAGTCTGAAGGGGCATTTCCGGATGTGCAACGTAGTCTTTAAGTGTTTCAGTGTTGCCGTTTTTTCATTTCTTGCATGCTGTTTCGTGCCGGGATACGCACAAGAGCCACCTGTGAGTCCAGCCACGCAAGACTGCATTTCTTGCCACTTAACAGCGACACCTGCGATGGTTTTGGACTGGAAAAAGAGCCGACACGCAAATACTACGCCAGCGGAGGCGCTGAAAAAACCCGAGATAGAGCGACGAGTTTCGGTTGACAAGGTTCCGGACAAATTGGCAAGCCATGTAGTGGGTTGTGCCGAATGCCACGCTATTAATCCCGATGAGCACAAGGACAGTTTTGACCACAATGATCGGAAAGTACATTTGACTGTAACCCCGAGAGATTGTAGTGCCTGCCATCCTTTAGAGGCTGAACAGTACAAAAAGAATATTATGTCCCACGCTTACGGAAATTTGGCTAACAATGAATTGTATCAAAGCCTTATGACATCAATCAACGGTGTTCAGTCTTTTGCTGACATGAAAACAAAGGTTGCTCCTCCTGACGAAAAAACGACTGCCGATTCCTGTCTTTCGTGTCACGGCACAGCGTTAGAGGTCATAGGAACACAGAAGCGAGACTCAGACTTCGGCGAAATGGAATTTCCCGTGCTTTCCGGCTGGCCAAATCAGGGAGTGGGGAGATTGAATCCGGACGGAAGCAAGGGATCCTGCTCATCGTGTCACGGCCGGCACCTATTTTCGATGAAAATGGCCAGGAAACCGTATGCTTGCGCCCAATGTCACAAAGGCCCAGACGTTCCTGCGTACCAAACGTATTCGGTATCCAAACACGGAAACCTCTTTTTTGGGCTCTACGGAGAATGGAGCTTCGAAGCAGTGCCGTGGACGGTGGGAAAGGATTTCAGCGCACCTACGTGTGCTGTCTGTCATGTTAGTCTCTTGGTCAATAACGAGGGTGATGTGATAGCGAAGAGGACTCACCAGATGAACGACCGGCTTCCCTGGAGAATATTTGGATTGATTTACGCTCATCCCCACCCCAGGTCTCCGGATACTACAATAATGCGCAACCCGGAAGGGTTGCCTCTCCCGACCAGCCTTAACGGTGAGCCTGTCAAAGAATACCTGATCGGGCCTGAAGAAATGGAAGAAAGGCGCAAAACTATGCAAAAGGTCTGCCTTTCTTGTCACACCACTGACTGGGTCAACGGCCATTGGGCCCGTTTTGAGCATACCATCAAAACCTCCGATGACATGACATTGACTGCAACGCGTATCATTGAAAAAGCTTGGAAAGAGCAAGTCGCGGACAAAAGTAATTTGTTTGATGAAGCCCTGGAGAAACGGTGGGTTGAACAATGGCTTTTCTACGCCAACTCAACCCGGTTTGCCTCTGCTATGATGGGAGCGGACTATGGCGTGTTTGCAAACGGGAGATGGTCCCTTTCAAAAAACATTCAGGATATGCTGGACAGCCTCAAGCTGCTTCTCGAAACCCGAAAAGGCAGGCAGTGACGCTGCAACTAATCCGAATAACTCACAAGGAAGGAAGTGCCAAGATGGAAAAGATCACGTGGAAATGTCCCAAGTGCGGGTATACTTTTGACGCCGATGCGAGCGAGGCGCCGCCCGAAACCTGTAAAATGTGTAAAGAAAAATGTCAGTTTGTCAATGTCACGTGCTACATCCCCGAATGCGGAATGACCGGCCAGGATACGCGGTTGGGGTGAGCCCCGGCTCCAAGTTGGAATCGAGTCACACATGAAAGTTCTTGGAATTTATGGAAGCCCCCGAAAGGGAGGGAATACCGATATTTTACTGGATGAAGCTCTCAAAGGGGCCGCATCAGTAGGCTCGGAAATATCTGTAATACGTTGCTGTGATCTAAAAATAGAAGGATGCCTGGAGTGCGGCGGATGTGACGCCACCGGGAAGTGCATCGTGGATGACGATATGCAGACGGTGTATCCCAAACTTTTGGAATCACAAATAATAATACTTTCTTCCCCAATTTTTTTCTACGGCATCACTTCTCAGGCTAAAGCCTTGATTGACCGTTGCCAGGCCCTGTGGAGCAGGAGGAGCCTTGAAAAGACACCTGAGGAAAGGAAGACATTAGACCGGGGTCGCGGATATCTCGTGTCCGTGGGTGCCACAAAGGGAAAGAATCTTTTTGAAGGGGCTCAGCTCACAGCAAAATACTTTTTTGACGCCCTTGGTATGTCTTACGAGGGCGGAGTCCTCATAAAAGCTGTAGAGGGTAAAGGCGATGTACTAAGCCGTCCAGAATATATGAAACAAGCGTTTGATTTGGGACGGGACTCAGTAACAAAAAACGAATCCCTTCCGGGCAGTAGCTAGAACTCAACAGCCCTCAAAAAAGAATGAGCGGTAGTGTTCGGGGATGGGAAAAAAGAACATATTTAAAGAGGAGAAAAAATGCCTAAGGCGCTGTTAGTTTATGCGACGAGAACGGGTCAATCACAAAATATTGCTGATCTTATTGCTGAGGGAATAAGAATTACCGGCGCTGATGCCAAAGTTATCAACGCCAACATCGTTGCTAAAGAAGAAGATTTGGCGGGGTATGATGCCTACGTGTTCGGTTCTGCAACGTATCACGGCGACATGATGCAACCTATGAAAACTATGCTCTTTCTTGCAGCCAAGTCAGGTCTGGAGGGAAAGGTCGGCGGTTCTTTTGGGGCGTTTGGGTGGAGCGGAGAAGCTCCTGACCGTATTTACGATACCATGCTGAATATATTCAAAATGGATATGGTTGGTGGTCCCTTGCGACTGAAATCGGCTTCGTTGCAGGGTGGTCTGCAAATGGCCCAGGATTACGGCCGAGAGAT
>CAIXMD010000071.1 GCA_903920415.1 uncultured Desulfomonile sp. | reverse complement strand
TCATCCCTGTCATAACCAGGGCCGGGATCACGCTCGGGAACACCGTAGCCTTATAAAAATGCCAAATGGGTTGACCATGAAGCCTACTGACATAGCCTTCAATGAGTCCTATGTAGATTGGAACTGCGGCAATGAAGGTGGCCATGGAAACGCCGACAATACCTAAATGTCTAATTAACAGAAAAGACAGAAGGATGTTAAGGACTTGTCCAGCGGCGATGGATAATGCGGCATACTTCTGATAACCGCCCATGCTTAGTAAGTTGACTGTATTGCCATGCGCAATACCGATCATGGCCGCGGCCACGAGCCACTGACACACTGGAACGGCCATTAGGAAATCGGGACCCGTCCAGGCAAGGATCAATGGTTTGGACAACAGGGCTAAACCCAAAAGCAGAGGAGTTGCAAATGCTATCGTGAGCTTTGCTCCCATGTAATGGGTCGCTTTTATGTTGGATTGCTCGTCGGCGCCGTGAAGCTCAGCAAAAACAGGGGACAGGGCCCTGGTCAAATGTGAACAAAACATAGTCGCTTTTTCAGATAGCCGCATTCCAATAGAATAGATCCCGACCATTTCCAACGGGAGAAAAAGCTTGATGATCAGCGCATCAGCCCTCGTCGCAATCATTCCGGCTATTTGGAGAAAAGAGAAATACAATGAGAAGGAAGTTAGCTCTCTGACCAGCGAACGATCAAAATAGCGGGGTTTGATGCTTAAGCTCGGCATTATGCGCTGGCAGTGGATCATCATTGCGAACATGGGAATGATGCCGGTAACCACGTTTATCGCGGCCAATACTCTTATATCAGGGGTCAGGGCGAGGATGATCAGGACTGCCACCAGATAGAGAAGGTTTGACAGTGCCTTGTAGGCATTTGCTATGTTCATTTTTTGGAAGCCCACGAGGACTCCTCGAAACAAGCCCAGAGGCAAATATAGGGCTGAACGGAATCCCAAAATGAGCAGGACCGCATTGGCCATGAGGGCCTGATCAGGGGGGATTTGAAAGATATGATTGAAAAATAGTAAACTTGACGCAATACCGGCCATGACCAATGCCCCAAGAAATACGTAGATCCAGAAGAGGGTGCAGACGATCTCCTTGAGCCTTTGTTCGTCTCCTTTTCCCCGAGCGTCAGCAACATATTTTATTACCGAGGCGGCAAAACCGAGATCGGCCAATTCAAATATTGCGAGAAAAGACCAGATCAAGGACCATAGGCCGAAGCTCTCTTTCCCCAATGTCTTAATGATAAATGGGATGAGGATGAGGAATGCCAGCGTGTCAACGATGTCTCTCCCGTAACTGGACAAGGTATTCATAAGAATGTAACGGGACCTGTTTTTGTCCTTGGATCCGGATCGATCCTCTCCGATGTTTTGGACCATGTTTCCCTCTGAGGCTTTGGACTCGTTAGTTTTTTCGATAGGACCCTTTTGCGATATTCCCGGTGGCCACCATTAGGCCTGACAAAACGCAAAAGAGGAAAAAGACCTGGGTCTGACGGAATATCCATTCCAGCAATCCCTGGAGGTGCAGTGTCGAGAAACCAACTAATAGACCCAGTAGTATCGCCTGATAATACTCGTTTTTCGTTCGAAAAAGCAGGACAACATTGTGTAAATAGTATCGGGCAAGAAACATTATAAAGATTATCATTCCGGCCCACCCTGTTTCTGCCGCAAAAAGGTAATAAATGTGATGAGCGGTTCCCAATCGACTCTGCCCCATTCTGCTATCCCTGAATTCATCCTCGTCCTTTACCGTGTCCCTTTCTTCAGAGTACACATACCAATAATAGTCCGTGTTGGTTATCGTCCAAGAGAAGGAATTTAGCCCCGCTCCGAAGCGTTTATCGTTCGCCATTGCCCGCGCAGCCTGGTTAAAATAAACTCGGGTAGCTTCCGAAGCCTCGGGTGCCTTCTGAAAACGTTCAATTATTTTGGGGGCGGCAATAACACCCATTATATCCACAAGCAAAAAGCCCACGAGGGCGATGGCTATTTTTTTCCCAGAGGGCTTCAAAAGTATGGATAGTCCTGTCACCAATCCCAGAGACGCTCCCATAATTACGAGGGAGGCCCTTGACTTGGTAAAGATGATACAGACAAGCCCACCCAGGATGGCAAGCATGGCCATATTGGTAGCTTTCTTGGAAAAACCTCCCGCCAGAACGACAGCCAGAATCATGGGTGTGATAAGGTCGACATACATCGCCAGAGAATTGGGATGAGGAAACGAACCTATAGAACGGTTCACCACTTTGTGAGTGATATACTTGTCCCAAATGACAACCCCTGACTGAAAAATCACAGCCCCCATCACTCCGGATACCACAGCCGCCACATCCTCTTTTTCGCGGACAAGATTAACTATTACCCAGTAAAGTATGTATCCCCTGATAAACTTGTGCAGTGTAAACAACCCATAGTAGGCCACCGAGGAACTCATCAGGGAAAGCACTGAAATAGCTATCAGGAGTTGCCAAAGGATCGTGTTATAAGGCCACCAGATTATCCTGTCCTTGGAACGTCCAAGAATAATCCACAGGAAAAAACCAAAAAACAGCAGGTCTGGAACTGTAACTCCAAAGCCCCTGTCAACACCACGATAGGGCGAAAAAAAGACTTCCATGTACATGGGTTTTTTCACATAACATGTGCTGAAAGCCAAGAGAGAGAGCAAAGGTCGGCGCAGATTGGGTTTAGACAAGAGGATTACTAGAACTGAGGGCACCCCGATCAGGAAAGCAAGAATTCCCAGGATGGAAGCTAGCTTCATACTGCCTTATCCTCAGCAGTAAACGGTTTTGTAAAACTCAATAGACCCCGAAGACCTTGAATCAGATCAGCGGGAATCCTGGAAGAAAGTTTAAGCATCAGCCATCGTCGTCGGTGATATTCATAGTAAAACCGCTGGGCAATCTCTGGAAAATCCGTAGAACCAAGACCGTCATAAAAACCGGCAAGGAGGTCTGCCTTGAACTTCTTAGGAAGCAGCATGTTTGCCAATGCGAAACGGATGTTGTATATGTCGTTCAGAGGATGGCTCAGTAAATTGGCATTGGCAAAATCGATCAATCCTGCCCTTTCATCCTTGATGTGAATATTCTTGAAGACAAAATCGCCGTGGATAAACGAGGGGACTATATTGCTGAGGCGAAAATCATTGGAAAGCCTTTCAGCTTCGGATGACATCCCCTTAAACAGAGTTGAACCCAACAGCGGCATTTGTTCCAGTCTGGTGGAACAATAATTGAAATATTCAAAAATGAATGGAGATGTCTCTTCCTGGGGGCGCTGAGTCTTTTCATATATAGTTCTTATTACGTTTCCAAGGATCCTCATTATCCGAACAGACCGATCCCGAAGGGAATCATCTTTTCGCGCCTTATAGAGTACTTCACTGAAAGCGTCCCCTTCCACAAAACCGATACAAAGGAGGTTCCTGTCCTCTCTTAGCAAAGGCTCGCCTGAATCTATAAGGTTTGGTTCATCCTGAGCCAAATGATGATAGAAACCGAGGGCATCTGCTTCTACCATGACTAAACTCGAATCCCCACCCCTATACTTTTTTACAATGCGGGGTCCGTCTGGAGTTCCAGCGAGGTAAATAACACAGTACTTGTTCTCTTTGATGAGAGCCAGGGACGTAATTTCAAGTTGCAGATCCAGGGAATATTCACGGCGGTTTTCATCATCCATTTAATTAAACCTGTTCCAAATTCCCAGAAAGCTTTCGGTTTCCTCTGCCCAGTTCCCGGCATTCACCTTTACAAGGCTTAACAGGACCGGTAATTGTCGATAGAGAGTCTCCCTGGGATATCGCCAACTCCGTCGTCCCATCTGAAGGTTGCGGGTAATGTTGCGCAAAAGCAGGGGAATGGCGTGTTGATCCTTCTCTCTTATACCTTTCCAATGCACGTAATCATCGAGAGAAGACCAGACGAGTCCAGTACGGACCATTTCAACATGCAGAAATACGGCGCCCCAAATTTCTGCGAGGGCCTTCAAGTCTTCCTCCGTCATGGCATCCGAGGAAACCTGGTCCGGCCGAAACTTGAAGCGAAGCGCTTCTCTGTAAAGTGGTTGCAGCCCAAAAGCAGCTACTTTCAGCTCAGTTCGCTCCAAGTCCGCCAGCAGATCGTCCCTTCCCCAATATTTTGTGGTGAAGCGTTGATATGCTATGAGAAGGGCATCACCAAGAGCTAATGAACACTTGTAGTAGTTGCGTCGAACAAAGTCCCCATCCGGGGCATCTTCTATCTTGCGAACTACGCGGAAGGCCCAAAGGAGTCCGGTCCCTCGATTCAGGAGAAGTCTGGTGGCTTCAATCACAGGAAGTGGTTCTTTCAGAGTGGCAGGAGCAAGACTTGCCAGTAGTTCCTGACCACCCTTTAGAGCCACATAGCCATTAATTAGGTCGTACCACATTAACCAGTGAGGCCAGTTTTCAACGTCGCGAACGGTAAGAGGGCGGCTAAAATCAACATGGATATTGAGTTCTTTAGCATACTTTTTTTCAATTGCTTTGAGACGATCCCCCGGAATTGTGGACTTACGACCCACGACGAGGGTCAAATCCAAATCGTTATAGGGCATCTCCTTACCGTCCTTCACAACCAGGCCACCTTCCCCTCGGCCGTATCCTCCACCAAGAACCAAAGTAACAAGATTGTTACCTAAGGCCTGCTCCACTTCGTCACCGATCCGGAGCAATGTTTCATTCAATCGTTCGTTGAACTCAGCAGATCCATCCCTGGAATAGACAGGAGTCATTGGTTTTTCTCATTCAAGCCGGTTTGGAACCCTCGCCGCCTACCCAACATCTGTGCAAGACGCAGGAGTGGGGAATACAAGGCAGCCCCATATAGGGCCTTCGGCAAACAGTAATTCCAGTCGCTTAGCACTTGCCGACCACACGGGAGTAAGGAATAACGTAATAGGGACCTCTCCCATTTTGTCCATGGAAAAATTACCGCTTCTGCCTGACCTTCTCCATAGTGACGGCGGTAGAATTGGCCCAGGGTATAGTTGTGGGAATGCGTTACCACCGAGTCCGCAACATATTCAATTGAATAGCCCCTCTGGCGTGCTCTCCATGTCCACTCAATGTCTTCGGAATATCGGATGTTTTCGTTGAATTTCTGGGATTCCCAGACTGACCGGGAGATGGCTGATGATGCCATAGAGAAACAATGTTTCCAGTATTTCTGGAGCGATCCATCTCCATAAGTACTCTCCGTATCCTTGGCAAAGAGTGGGCGACAGTTAAGACGAGGGACCTGCCGCCCAAAGACAGCAGCGATCCGGCCATTGGCGCCAAAACCCGTCAAGAGATTCCTTAGCCAACTTTTGTTCTGGGGGCTGCAATCTGAATTGAGAAAGACCACCTTCTCACTTTGGGCAAGTCCCATGCCGAGATTGAGAACACGACCTGGGATATAAGAGCCTTTTGGAATGTTTACGATTCGATTCGTATACTTCCTAAGTTCCTCCACAGTCCCATCGTCTGATTCATTGTCCAGGCAGATCAGTTCAAATTCGTGATCCTGCTCGTGGAGCCCGGCAAGAGTCTCGGAAATGATGGGCATATCGTTGTGAGAGCGCGTAACCACAAAGGGAGTCATCAGTCACATGCCTTGCTTCTTCAATATTTCCCACGCCCCTCCGACCGCCAGATTGATCGAAAATGCGACCAGAAGAACTCAGATATTTTAGAACGACCGAAAACCCCTACTGATCAAAAGAGCGGACAGCCTCATCAAGAGTGTTGAAGACCTGGAGGAACCTATGCACCCGCACGAGTTCAAAGAGGTTTCGGACCTGTGTTGTAACGTTACAGAGCCTGAGGGCGCCTTTCGATAAACTTGTGTTCTTCACGCATGACAGGAGCGCCCCTATTCCTGCGCTATCCACAAACTTGAGGCAACTCATATCAAGCACAATCTTTGCGTCAGGTTTAAAAAGGTCCGACATCATTGATTTGAAATCCTGAACATTGTTTGTTGCTAAAGTTTCTTCGCAGACCTGAGCGACCATAACCTCACCGATTTGCTCCAATTTGAAGTCCATCTCATCCTGTTACAAGCATATCTTCTGACGGCCGCCATGCCTCAAGACAGAGTATAAGCCGTCGGCTCAGACACCTCTCCGACTATACCTATAATACCACCATTAGTAATGCAGTCAAATTCTTATTCTTTGTAAAGTGGGAGGACTCCAGCCGTTACCTCGTTCTTTCCGGACCTTGTGCTAGTAAATTAAGTACGGCGGCACAAACTGCCATGTCCACAATGGTGAATTCAGACATGGGCACCAATTCATGAGCGTCAATATAGCGCCTAAGAATAGGATATGGATCGAGGGGGTTCAAACTGGGAGGAAAACTGTTTTCGTCTTTTTGGCTCTCTATGTAATAGGGCTGATTATTTGGAAGATGGGCCGCCACTCCAAAGACAGGAAGCCCAGGGAAAGGCGCTTCCACACCGTCATGGATCGACGGATGGTGGAGTGGATCCATAGGGGACCGTTTGCCTAGACCCGTAATGAAGCATAGGGAAAGAGGATTAGCGCCGAGTTGCGTATCCACATTTAGCAAGGCGGCGTTTAGGTATTTCTCGTCCTTCACGAGACTCCATGCCTGAAGCAGGCGGAAGGCGTATTCTGAACTCTGGCTGAAACTACCCCAACCAATCCATTCCGGCACACTCAGTTTGGCGCCATTCCTGTACGGATTGGAATAGGTCAAAGCAACAATCTCATCAGCGTTACTGATGATGCCTTGCTGAATTTCCTGCTTGAAGCCCGGATTGGCGTCTGACCAAGGAGACCTCAGATAAGCCCAGTAGGCGCAACGGTAGAAATGCTGCCATGCGTTCCATCCCCAGGTATGGTTATCATTTGTTGCCCACCATGATTCAAAGTATTTCCTATAAGTGGTATGTCCTGTTGTCCGATACAATTCAGCGGAGGCCCACAGTCGATTGTCCCGATCATCGGCGTCTCTGTATTCACCCGTGGTGTTTCCTGGTGGGTTACGAAAACCGGTATTCGGAATTGCTTCGGGGTGTTGCTTCAGAAAATCCCAGGCCTTTACCGCCCGTTCCAGATAGAGGTCTGACAGATCCTTGTTATAGGGCTTCCATAATCTTGCCGCACAAGCTAGGACTGCTGCCACCAAGGCCGTGTCATGGGTCGTCTTTTCAAAGAAGTAGCGCGGGGCGTTTTCTTCCTGCGGCATTCCCTCAAACCACTTTTGGGATGTCAGCTTATGGTAGACGCCGCCATCTGATCCCTGCATCCTGACTAACCAGTCCAACTCCCATCTAGCCTCGTCTAAAAGGTCCGGCGCCCCGTTCCCGCTCTCCGGGATATTCCACGTTCCGTCGAGAAATTTGAGTGGTTCCATGTCATAAGCGGTGAACAGATACCACAGGGCAGCGGCTGCAGTGGGAACATACTTTCCGAAATCTCCTGCGTCATGCCAGCCTCCGTGGCCGTCCATCATCGCCCCAGGGGTTTCGCCTGCGAAAAGCGATGTTTTGGGGAGAGACTCATGGAAGGCCGCATCTAATTTGCGACCATTTGCTTCATATTCATGGTCACGGGGGCGAACGAATCTCTTCTCAGCGTAGGGCTCTGTCAGGGATGTCCCGCAGCGTTGATAGTAAAAAGCATGGGCCACCGTGTATGCCGAGTGGTCCAAGACAGAATTGCCGATCTGGAAAGTGTCAGACACGCCTAGGCCAGGCACATAGGCGCGATAGGTTCCAGGCGTGTTCAAAGCTGAAAAATCAAAGGAATATACGTCCTCCCCTGAAAGATACCAATTTGCCGTTTCCAGTTTTAAAGGTACCGTGATCACTGTCTTGCAGGTTGTGACGTCGTGGAGAGTTACCACAGGGGGCGGGTTCGGCAAACGTAAAGCTCCATAGGGTATGGAGAAAGCTGCCCTCAAGTTCTCCGGACAGTCTATGGGTTCAGGCCGCCATCCAAGAGCAGGAGAGGAAAACGAAAGGAGTGCGCAGTGGGCCCCGACGGCCCACAATTGACGCGCATGCTGCCGTGTTATGCCGTAGATGGATTGGCTGGTCCCACTTTGCCCGGCCAGAAACTCGGAACTTCCAAATCCGGATTTTTGCCACAGAAGCCCGTCGTCTCCACCAATCCAAACATTGCCGCTCGGATCAGTGACGATGGAACGCAAAGTGGCTGATGTTCGCGGGGTAGATGGAAAGAGTTCCCATTTACCTGATCTACGAAAGAGGACTGTACCGTTGGCGCCGACGGCCCACAATTGATCTTTTTGGTCACCATATATCGCATGGAGATCGGATTCCGTGCAACGGTTCTCGCTCACCCATTGTTTCCCATCCCATCTGAGTATGGTCCCGCCATCGCCGACAGCCCACGCTGTATCGCCAGGACCGGCCCAGACGGCCCTCAAAGTGTGACTGGAGTGATTGGGGACAGGAATCCAATTACCTTTTTCGTACATTAGGATTACCCCGCCATCCCCAACAGACCACCCGATTCCGGTAGGACCGAAATGGGTGGCCAAGAGGTCCCTGGTCGTCGGGGAGTCAATCCGGCTCCACCTTGTTCCGTTCCAGTTAAGTATGACACCGTCGTCGCCCACGGCATAGATGTCGTCTTCTCTGATCCCTGAAACACCGCGTAGCGTGGTGCTCACGACGGGATCGACCCGTTGCAGATCAGTCGTTTCGTGGTCCAGAAAAAATATCGTTCCGTTGTCTCCGACTGCCCATGCGCCTCCACCAAGGTCACCCAAATATCCGCCCACGTAACCCACTTTAGGTCCCCTAGGCAAATAACCCTCATGGTTGACCTTGATGTTGGTGTTTAAGAAGGAGTTTTCGTCGTAATTGAAGACTAGTTGGGTGGGCTCCATGAGGTTGCAGAATTCGTCTGTGACGCCATGGACCCTAAGGGTGTAGGTAGTCGCGTTCTTAATCGGCTTAGGCAAGCGAAGGAAGACTGAGAACCGGTTACGTGCAACGCCGCTAGGGCTGAAGCTCTCAACCCTATAGTGGAGTCCAACGTTCAAGGGATGGACAGGACTCGCGTAAGAGGGATCTGTAAGGCTCGAGATGGAATAATTATTACGGTCACGGACTGTTTCCTGCTTCCATCGTTTGCTGAAAGTCAACCTGAGGACATTATTACTTTCCGGGAATGGGGCCCAGTTTCCTTCGGTTATGAGCGCGGGAGGTTCCGTCTGACGTAGCCTGATATTGTCGACGTAATAGATCCTACGCTCGGGGTCCGTGTTCCATACAAGGCTCTCAACATTGCCTAGGTCCCATACCTCCGTCGCAAGATGGGACAGAGGGATATTGACAAGCCTGAAGGTGTTGTCTATAACCCCCCCGGAGATATAGTCCCTGATTTTCACCTCCCTGGAACGTTGATTCCAGGTGCGAAGGCTAAATGTTGGATTGCCGGGATCGGGGCTCGGAGTTCGAAAGTAGAACTCAAGGATGTTATACCGCGTGAAGTCCCTTCGAGATTTTTCTGCGCAGTTGATTCTGTAAACGGGAGAATGCCAGGTGTCCGGCGTGAGCTTCAAGGCATTTCCGTGGTCCATGCCCTGCGAGGATTCTTGAATGATGTATTTAAGGCACTCTTTCGCGCATTCGCCAAAATAGAGGATTTCACCGTCATTACAGGGAACTGTCCCATGCGCTCCGGAGTGTCCTACACAGAGAACCAGGACCACAAAGATCTTCAGCAAGTGGTTCATCAAAACTACCTTCCGAGAGCATTTTTAACGATCAACCGTATCCGTTCAGGGGGGTGCCTGTCAATCGTCCTGAAGAAGGTCATCATGAAGCGCTTTCATTTGCGGCGACGGATGTATTAGGCCCCCGGTTTGGCACGAAAGGAGCCGAGTGCTCTCTGAAATGGTGCGCATAGGCGCGCCATATCGCGACTGTTTTTCGTTTTTTCTTGCGATAGTGAATCACTATGATATGCGCTCGTCCCATGAATCGGAACGAAGCAATAAATCTCTATCGATCAGGCGAAAAGCAGACAGTTGATGTGCTGGTGGATTTGGGTCGGCGCATCGAACAGCTTGAGGAAACTGTGGCGAGGAAATCGACAAACTCCTCGAATTCCTCCAAGCCGCCATCGTCCGACGGATTTGTGAAGCCTCTGAAAAAGCGAAGGGCACAGGATGGAGAAGCCAAGCGGAAGCCTGGTGGCCAAAAGGGTCACAAGGGAGTCACCCGAGAGCTTTTCCCACTCGATCAAGTGAGAGAGATTCTTCCCTTCTATCCTGAGAAATGCAAGAAGTGCGGTACACCAGTCCCAGATAATCCCACGCCTGAGATGTTCAACTCGGAGCCGATAAGGCACCAGCAGTTCGAAATTCCGCCGAAATCTCTCGACATCACCGAATGTCAGCGATTTGGGTTTAAGTGTTGTTGCGGGACTACCACCTGGGCAGAACTGCCTGTGGAATGGCAATCAGGTTACGGCCCCCGCTTGACAGCGATTTTGGCGTATTTGACAGCAGGTCATAGGATTTCACGTCGCGGAGCCGAAGACATAAGCGGAACATTCCTTGGAGTCCCGATCAGTACTGGATCAGTCTGCGGCCTTCTCAATCATGCCGCTGAATCGGTGAAACAGACATTCGAGGAACTCTTGTCGAGGGTACCCGACCTTCCGTTTCTCAATGCGGATGAGACCAGTTGGCCGATAGGTCGAATGCTCAGTTGGTTATGGATTTTAGTGGCCCCGAAGTTTGTTGTGTTCAAGATTGGCCCCCGGAATTCCGAGACCCTCAAGGGAGTCATCGGAGAGCACTTCGAGGGGATTCTGTGCTGTGATCGTTTCCGGGCGTATTTCAAAGCCCACGACGGCGTTTTTCAATTCTGTTGGGCCCATCTCATCAGAAACTTCAAAGAGTTTGCCTCCACATGCCCGAAAGAGGATGCCCAGCGCCTCAGTCAGCGGATGTTGGACGAGGCCAAACGCTTGTTCCATATCTGGCACATGTACACCGGAGGGGACATTACCCGTTCGGAACTGATCCGGCTGTCCCTGCCCATCCGGGCAAGGATGAACGCTTGCCTACAAAAATATCAGGCAAGTGAAAGTGCAAAGGTGAGCAAGTTTGCTAAAAACCTCCTCCAGTGCTGGCATGGGCTGTTCACCTTCCTCTATCATGAAGGTGTGGAGCCGACCAACAACATTGCTGAACAGGGTGTGCGCCCGCCGGTGA
>CAIXMD010000070.1 GCA_903920415.1 uncultured Desulfomonile sp. | reverse complement strand
TATGAGAACGGGATCCGTGGGAACCAGGGCCACCGCTAAAATTCCACCTCTTAATTACACCTGCAAAGCCTTTGCCCTTGCTTGTACCGACTACCTTGACTGTCTCGCCTGGGCTAAATATATCTGCCCTGAACTCCTGGCCTATTTCAAGAGAATCTGGATCATCGGCCCAAAATTCTTTTAATATGGAAAAAGCACCCACACCGGCTTTCATGAATTGGCCGAGAACCGGCTTAGAGAGCTTGCTTTCCTTTGTCGGCCCGTAACCGAGTTGTATCTTGGATTGTGTTGTCTTTTTGATCACAGTGCATGGACCAGCTTCAACAACAGTCACGCCGATAGCATGACCAGAGTCATTGAAGACCTGGACCATTCCGAGCTTTCTTCCAACCATTCCTTGAATCATGAGCAACTCCTAGAGACCCGGTACACGTACACTACTAAGCCTTAATTTCAACATCGACACCCGGGGAGAGATCCAACTTCATCAGTGCGTCGAGTGTGTGCTGTGTGGGTTCTACGATGTCCAGCAACCTCTTGTGAACACGAATTTCAAACTGTTCCCGCGATTTCTTATCGATATGCGGGGACCTGAGCACACAATACTTATGTATACGTGTCGGAAGAGGAATTGGACCGACAACCTTAGCCCCGGTTCGCCAAGCCGTGTCGACTATCTCAGCCACCGACTGGTCCAATAGCTTATGGTCGTAGGCTTTTAATCTGATTCGTATCTTAAGTGCGTGCATATCCATGCTTGAATCCTTAAAAGGCACGTAGCGGATTATTCTAAGATTTCAGAGACGACACCAGCGCCGACAGTTCGACCGCCTTCCCTGATGGCGAATCGGAGTTCTTTCTCCATGGCTATGGGCGTTATAAGTTTGCCCTCAAGGGAAACATTATCACCGGGCATCACCATTTCTACTCCCTCGGGAAGCGTTATCACTCCCGTCACATCCGTAGTACGGAAGTAAAACTGCGGCCGGTATCCATTGAAAAAAGGCGTGTGACGCCCACCTTCCTCTTTACTCAATATGTACGTCTCAGCCTTGAACCGCGTATGAGGCGTTATCGACCCTGGATGAGCCACCACCTGTCCTCGCTCCACATCGTCTCGCTTGATGCCCCGCAACAATAACCCGACATTGTCTCCAGCCTGACCCGAATCCAATACCTTACGGAACATCTCCACCCCAGTACATACCGTCTTGCGGGTCTCTCGAATCCCTACGATCTCCACCTCTTCATTCACCTTCACCTGACCTCGCTCGACCCTGCCCGTTACCACCGTCCCTCGTCCAGATATGCTGAAAACATCCTCAACCGGCATCAAAAACGGCTTGTCCGTCTCCCTTATCGGTACAGGAATGTATGAATCCACCGCATCCATCAACTCCATTATGCACGTCGCATCAGGATTATTAGGATCTCCAGACTCCAATGCCTTCAATGCACTGCCCCTAACAATCGGTATGTCTTCTCCAGGGAAATCATATGAACTCAATAACTCCCTAAGCTCCAACTCCACCAACTCTATCAGTTCAGGATCATCCACCATGTCAACCTTGTTCAGAAATACCACTACATACGGTACCCCAACCTGACGAGCCAATAGAATGTGCTCCCGGGTCTGCGGCATCGGCCCATCATTGGCGCCAACCACCAATATGGCACCGTCCATCTGCGCCGCTCCCGTTATCATGTTCTTGATATAGTCCGCATGACCCGGACAATCCACGTGCGCATAGTGCCGTTTCAATGTCTGATATTCCACGTGAGCCGTAGCTATGGTGATCCCCCGCTCCTTCTCCTCAGGAGCCTTGTCTATCTCCTCGAACGGCACATACTCCGCCATCCCCTTCTTCGACAATATCCGCGTAATTGCCGCCGTCAAAGTAGTCTTGCCGTGATCTATGTGTCCTATCGTCCCTACGTTCACGTGTGGCTTCGTACGCTCAAACTTCGCCTTGCCCATGGACTCCTCCAGATTGTCTAAAGTCTGCGACCACTTTTTCCGTAACGGAGTGGGGCGCTGGTTCATAATGAGAAAATTGCATGGTAAATGTTGCACGCCCTTGCGTCCGGCTTCTAAGGTCGGTGGCATAGCCGAACATTCTGGCCAGCGGCACTCGCACGCCTACTGTTTGAGTTCCAGATCGGCTCTCCATTCCTAAGATCTTTCCGCGTCTCGATGTGAGATCGCCGAGCACATCTCCCAGGAACTCTCCGGGAGTAACAACTTCCACATCCATAATGGGCTCCAGAAGGATCGGACCACACTTCTTGGAAGCCTCCTTGAAGGCCATGTAGCCCGCCATCCTGAAGGCCATCTCCGACGAATCCACTTCGTGAAATTTGCCGTCAGAAAGACACACCTTGACATCAACCACGGGATACCCTGCTAGGGTCCCAGCTTCCATGGCGCTACGGATGCCTTCCTCTACCGGTTTGATAAACTCTTTAGGAATTGCCCCACCGGTTATTTTATCTTCGAATACCAGCCCTGCACCGCGACTCATAGGCTCAACTATAAGAACCACTTCAGCAAATTGCCCCTTGCCGCCGGTTTGTTTCACATGCCTGTAATGGGTAGTGATGGGACGTGAGAGAGTTTCACGGAAAGCGACTTGCGGCTCTCCTACAATTGCTTCAATCTGAAATTCGCGAAGGAGGCGGTCTACTACTATTTCAAGATGGAGTTCACCCATTCCCGACAATATTGTCTGGCCTGTTTCACGATCGACTCTCACCTTCAAGGAAGGGTCTTCTCTCAATAACCGACCTAATGATCGAGAGAGCTTGTCAACCTCGTCTCGGGTCTTTGGATACAATGCGATGGAGATGACCGGTTCGGGAAAATCCATGGATTCGAGTATCAGTGGGTGATCACCGTCGGACAAGGTGTCACCGGTCCTCGTATACTTGAGCCCTACCGCAGCAATTATGTCACCCGCCAAAGCTTCTTTTATATCTTCTCTCTGATTGGCGTGCATCTTAAGCAGACGCCCTATGCGCTCTTTTTTGTCGGCAGTCGAGTTGTAAACCCCAGACCCTGCCAAGAGTGTCCCTGAATAAATCCTCAGGAAAGTGAGGTTTCCTGTGTAAGGATCGTTCATCACCTTAAAAGCTAGTGCCGCTAAAGGGCCATCTACATCTCGGTCGACAGCCATGCCCTTTGAATTTTTCCCTTGGACAGGCGGGACATCCAATGGGGAGGGGAGGAAATCCACTATCGCGTCGAGGAGCTGCTGTATTCCTTTATTCTTGAAGGCTGATCCTATAAGGACCGGCGTAATCTTGAGTCCGAGGGTAGCATTACGAATTGTCCCGTAAAGCAGATCGGTCGGAATATCAGTATCGCCTTCAAGGTACAATTCTAACAAATTATCATCCAACTCGCAAACGGTTTCTAATAGTCGCTTTCTTGCAGACTCTGCTTGCTCTTTGAATTCCGGGGGGATTTCAGTCAATTCAAAATTGGTTCCCATAGAGCCTTCGTCAAACACTATGGACCTCATGCTCACCAAATCGATTACGCCTCGGAATTTGTCCTCAATCCCGAGGGGGATCTGAAGCAGAACAGGTTTTGTAAGTAGTCTTGTGTTCATCATATCAACAACTCTAAGGTAATCCGCTCCGGTTCGGTCCATTTTGTTAATAAAAGCTATCCTTGGAATTTGATAACGATCAGCCTGCTTCCACACAGTTTCAGACTGGGGCTCCACGCCTCCCACGGCACAAAAGACTGCTACTGCTCCGTCCAAGACCCGCAGGCACCTCTCAACCTCAATGGTGAAGTCAACGTGGCCCGGGGTATCGATTAAGTTTATCTTGTGATGCCTCCACCGGCAGGCAGTCGCCGCTGAAGTTATGGTGATGCCTCGTTCCTGTTCTTGAGCCATCCAATCCATGACAGCGTTACCGTCATGCACTTCGCCCATGCGATGGGAAACCCCTGTATAATAGAGAATCCTTTCAGTGGTCGTAGTTTTACCCGCATCGATGTGCGCCATAATACCTATATTTCTCGTCCTTGATAGGGGGCCTCCTGACATGGAAATCAGTCTTTCCTGAATCCTTACCACCGGTAATGTGCGAAGGCTTTATTGGCTTCGGCCATCTTATGAGTGTCTTCCTTTTTCTTTACCGAACTTCCCTTGTTGGATGCTGCATCAAGAAATTCCGAGGCCAATTTCTCTTTCATGCTCTTCTCGCCTCTCCCCCTAGCGTATTGAATCAACCATCGAATAGCCAACGCCTGACGCCTTTCCGGTCGAATCTCAACGGGTACCTGGTAAGTGCTGCCGCCTACACGCCGCGATCGGACCTCAAGGACGGGTTTTGAATTCTCTATGGCCCTCTCGAAGATTTTGAGTGGGTCTTCCCTAGTTTTGTCTGCAATGATGTCCAGAGCATCGTAGAGGATGATTTCCGCCGTGGACTTCTTGCCTTGCCACATAATCCCGTGAACGAACTTGGAAAGAAGCTTGCTATGGTATTTAGGATCTGGCAAGACGTCCCTTCTCGGCACTTTCCCTTTTCTAGGCATCAGATTTCGCTCCAATATAGCCGCATATACTCATCCTTAAAGCAAAACTCAGAACAGGCTGCTGCGCGCAGCTTTCAGGTTGGAAAGGTCCAGACTAGCGGCGGCGAATTGATTCGCCTCAAGCATATAAGCTCCGGTTCTGCTTCTGAACCTACCCCGTCGTGCCCGACGGTTTACCCGAATCCTTTTATGGTCAATCCTCTATTCGTTAGGTTCGGAAATTCCTCCGGTTCCTGTGTTCCCTTCCGTTTCAAGCCTTTACAGGAAGCCCCCCGGAGGGCAAGAGAGGATTATTTCGGCTTTTTTGTGCCGTATTTGGATCTCCCCTGCTTTCGGTCTTGAACTCCATAAGCGTCCTGAGCACCTCTGATAATGTGGTAACGTACTCCGGGGAGGTCCTTAACGCGCCCCCCTCGAATCAGGACGACTGAATGCTCCTGCAAGTTGTGACCGATACCGGGGATATAGGAGGTGACTTCATATCCATTGGTTAGACGGACCCTGGCGACTTTCCTCAACGCGGAATTCGGTTTCTTAGGAGTAGTCGTGTAAACTCTCACACAAACTCCCCTGCGCTGAGGACAGTTGGTCAGTGCTGGGGCCGAGGTCTTTTTTCTGGCCTGCATACGCCCTTTCCTGACCAGCTGGTTAATTGT
>CAIXMD010000069.1 GCA_903920415.1 uncultured Desulfomonile sp. | reverse complement strand
GATCCACTCCGGTCGGATATTCATTGCAGAAGTAGGCAAAATGGATAAGATCTTGCTCTGTCATTCTATCCAGTATATAACTTACTTTATCCGATATTTTTTCTATTGTGGCAATATGCCTGGCGCGTTGGGACTGGAGAAATTTTTCATTTTCAAAGATATTCAAGTGATCTTTCGCACTTTTTCAACCACATGAAAACTAGCACGTCAGGCAGCATAGGCAAGCACATTTATGATGCTGTTCATATTTTTTGTGAAGAGCGGTGTTTCCGCGGAGTTGCTTAATATTCTGGAGTGCCACAGAACAGAGCGGAGCCCTGCGAGGGCATCCTGAAATGACGGAGTTGACTTTGAGCGATACCAAGGCAATGAAAGCCAGCACGTTTTCTTATATCTCTTTGCTTGGATGAACCAGATCCAGGTCAGTGAATAGACAATGAACGAAAAGGCCGCCGCACGTTCAGGCCCATTGATTTTCCAAGTTTGAGGGTCCTGGCCCCCCATGAATTGTTTTGTGTTTCTGAATGTGTCCTCGATAGACCATCGACCTGAGTATTGAGCGATAACGACCTCAGGTGCGATGTCTATGTCCGTAGTAAAGAAGAAGTCATCGTGTTCGATGCCGTCGGGGTCTCTGGTGATGACCAGTTTAACCGGTCTTGTTTTGCACACATGATACCACAGTACGGTATACTCTGCAACGAGACGTAGTACCTGGCGTCCCCGCATGTTGACTTTAACGCTCTTCCATTTCCGACACTTCTGCGCCAGTTTCTCCGGAGTGGGAAGCCGTTTCCCTTTCGTCGCCGGGCGCCCCTACTTGGTGTGAACTTTTTCTTTGGTCTTTCGTAAAGTGCCGCATCACAACGTATTCTTGATGTGAGTATGTTCTTCGCCGCAGGGGAGGCGCCTTTGGGGTCAAAGAACTTATTTCCAGCAAGAGGGGCAAAGAAACCGTCGGCACTCACAAGGAAGTTTCGGCCAGGAAACCATGTTGCGGTCTCTTCCAGCATTTGCATGGCTAACTCTAACAATGTCTTCTCTTTTTTCCTATGCAGCCGCATATTGATAGGTAAGCCAAGCGGTTCTCCTCCCCACGGTGGGTTGACTCTGAACGTCAAAATGATGAGATTCAGACCAAAACAATGAACAACCTTTGTCTTCGTAGAGCGGACGGCATCTCTCCACCAGCCCGCGCCATCGACTTTTGGGCCTGTTTTGTGAAAGACCGTGTCGTCGATATCAACCGGGATGAGGCCGGTTGGACTGAAGAAGGCGACGGCGGTTACGGCCACATGTCGCCATAGTTCCGGCAATATCCAGGCGGCATCGGGAAAGAATCGATGATACTCGTCGTGGCTGCGCTTAAACTCTGGCTCGGCGATTTGATAGATGCGCGTTACTGTGTGCCTTCCCGGACACAGCACCCAGCCGCTAATCATTTCAGCAAACAGCAGGAATGTGGGTGCCGTGAAAAGCGGAACGAACCCCGCGATAAGGGAATTCCAGACAAGCAAGCATTCCGGCATTCGTCAGTCCCTCCTCTTGGCGTTCATGATATTCAATGTTGTGCGACGAATGCCGGAGATCGCCTTCTTCTCAAGTTCCGCAGCGGCCACTTTGTAATTGTTCAAGGCTTGCCTTATCATCGGGACATCGGAACTGCGCAATGTGAGCATGTGCGTTTTCCCTTTGACGCTATACGAGAGCGCCGGCGTGGTGTGCGGCTCACCGTCCACGCATGAGCATGTCGGCTTTCCGCATTTTCGCTTCAGCGTGATTAATGAGCCTCTGATCAGAACCCCGGAACCCGACTTCGAACTTTGTTTGTGCATTTGACAATCCTTTATTTTATCTGTTACTGCACACGCTAACAGATAAAACGAAAAAAACAAGTGCTAAAAAATGTTTTTTTAATCTTTTTTTTTATTTTTTAGGTAAGGCAGAAGAAACTGACAGCGCAAACAGACCGTTGGGGGCTACGAAGAAGTGGCTGAAAAAGTGCGAAACTCCACCTGAAAGGACTTTGCGAAAAAGATGCCGCTACATTTGCCGGATGCGCACCCAACACTCTGACTTGCCGGCTAAATGATGGTATAAGCCATCTTCGCCAAAGAATGCTTAGGCGTGGTTGCGCGCTCGGTGTTCCAGCGCTGATCGGTGTCCTCGAGACCGAGGCAAATGCCGCAATTCCCCAGACACTCATTCCTTCCTTGTTGGCTGTTCCCAAATTGGCTGCGGCTGGTGCCGTGTCCGGAACTGCCTCCGCAAACATAATTTTTCTAATGGAAGGAGCGTTGAAGGCAATGGCTATAGTTTT
>CAIXMD010000068.1 GCA_903920415.1 uncultured Desulfomonile sp. | reverse complement strand
TTTTGACGGAATCCGTTCCAAGAAAGTGCTTGCCCCCTTTCTCGATCTTAGTCGCGGGTTCGAGCAGAAAACTCAGGAGTTCATCAAGATTGCAGCCGACCTCGGGTCTTCTCAGGCCGATGGATTGAAGGCTTTCAGGGCCGGAATGGCAGCACAGGACACATTCAAAGATGAATTGCGCACTAGGGGTGCAGAGATACTTGGAGAGATCGTGCGGGATCCCGACGCAATGGCCGTAGTGCTTTTCGGCCGTCCGTATAACGCATTCGTTGCCGAAGCGAACAAAGGTATTCCTGCGAAGTTTGCATCTCGGGGTTATCGTATCCTCCCTTTTGACATGCTGCCGTACGAAGACCAGACTTTGGACGATCCGCAGACCATGTACTGGTCTATGGGACGCATGATACTAAAAGCTGCGAGATTCGTGAAAAATCATCCCCAACTTTTTGGCACGTTCATCAGCAATTTTTCGTGCGGTCCCGACTCCTTTGTGGTGGGATATTTCCGTGAGGAAATGGGCAAAAAGCCTTCTCTGACCCTCGAGTTGGACAGTCATACGGCCGATGCGGGCCTTGAGACACGAATAGAAGCATTTCTGGATATAGTCCATTATTATCGTGAGCTTGAGAGTAGAAAGCAAATCCAGGAAATCAGTAAGGATTTTCGGTCTGCCGTGGCTGCCGTCGTTGATGGGAAACCGGTAATCGTGACGGCTGACGGACGGAAACTGCCTTTAACCGATCCCAGCGTAAGGGTAGTTCTTCCTGCCATGGGTCGATTCGCTCACCAGGCGCTCGTCAGTACGTTCCAAAAAGTTGGAATCAACGCCTACGGTCTTCCTCCTGCGGACGAGGAAGTGCTCAAGATCGGCCGAGGCAACTCGACCTGCAAGGAGTGCCTTCCCTTGCAGACGACGGTCGGATCAATGCTCAAGTACCTCACGAAAGACCGACCGGCGGGAGAGGTCACAGCCTATTTCATGCCAGGCGCCGGGGGACCGTGCCGCTTCGGGCAATACAACGTATTTTCGCGCCGTCTTATTGAAAGAAGAAGGATTCCGGACGCGGCTGTGCTCACTCTGAACGCATCCAACGGGTACATGGGCCTCGGTGACAGATTTACTCTGCCGGCATGGCGCGCGGTTATCATAGGCGACGTGATGTACGAGATCTGGTCCACTCTCATGGCTGCGGCCGAAGACCGTGAATCGGCAATGGCGATCTTCGCCAGGGAGTGGGATTCTCTGGTCAATATCGTCCACAAACCTTGGAGAACTATCCGGAATAGAATCCGCTCCACCGCAGGTGAGTTTGCCGATATTCCCCTGAAAATGCCTTACGATCAAATGCCCAAGATATCGCTCATCGGGGAAATCTACGTACGGAACGACCCTATCTCGTTGCAGAACCTCGTAGAGAAGATGGCGGAGAAGGGATTCATAGTCCGAACATCCCAGACGAGCGAATGGATAAAATATGTGGACTGGCTGATCAAGAACCGCATTGAGGGAGAGAAACCCGGCATCCCATTCTGGATTCGTTATTACGTGAAACGTCACTTCGACAATAGAATTCGCGATCTATTCGCGCCCTCCGGACTGTTCTTCCATGAGACTTTACAGGTTGAGGATCTTATAGAAGCCGGCGAGAAGTTCGTCTCTCCGATGCTCACGGGCGAGGCCATTTTGACTGTTGGCGCGGCCCTTCACGAAATCCTTCACCCCGCGTGCGGGATCATATCCATCGGTCCTTTCGGGTGCATGCCCAGTAGACTAGCTGAATCCATCCTGTCCGAAAACTTCACCACGGGTGAAAAATTGAAATTGTTACTCTCAGGGAATGGTGACGCGACCTCGGGTGTCAAGTCACTCCTTGAGGGGAGGGACCGGAAACTCCCCTTCCTTGCCATCGAGACAGACGGGAACGCGTTTCCGCAGATAATCGAGGCTCGTCTTGAGGCTTTCGCGCTTCAGGCCAGACGCCTGCATGAGAAAATGCTGGAGGCCGGACATTAGTTCTCTTGCGGCGATCGACCTCGTTATTTCTGGGAAAGGTCAATGTGCGTCGTAAAATAGTCCGAGGGGTTCATTGAGAATTACAAACGCCGAGAATACTCGCAATAGAGGGCTGCACGCAGAGAGGATTGCTGGTGATTATCTGGAAGCTCACGGTTACACGATTGTTGAGAGGAATTTTCGGTGCAAACTGGGTGAAATTGATATTATAGCACGTCACAATGGAGATCTGGTCTTCGTAGAAGTTCGATCCAGGCATTCGCCCGAGGCACTGGATCCAGTCTATTCGGTGGATTTTCGCAAGCGACACAAGATTATTCGTGCAGCCCAGGTCTACTTGAGCGGCCGGTTCGCCCAGGAGCCTGTTTGCAGATTCGACGTTGTTCTTGTCACCAGGAGTGAGCCGTCGCAAGTGGAAGTGATATGCGACGCATTTGGACTTGATTAGTAAGATTTGCAACCTGCTCTCTCTGCACAATAAGCTTTTTTTGACAAAAGGTTTAAAGAGGTGTAGTTTTAAAGATTGTGAACAATATTTCCTGGGAACAGGTTTAATCGCCCTCACGGTTAAGTGCAGTTGCGCTTCATGAAACTGTAGAGCCCGCCAACAAACTAAGCGCCCTTAGCTCAGCTGGATAGAGCGTCTGACTACGGATCAGAAGGTCGGCAGTTCGAATCTGTCAGGGCGTACCAAAATATCAATAGGTTAGCCACCTCAAGGGTGGCTTTGTTATTGTAGGGATAACTCAGGGATAACCTGAATGCGGAAAACACCCCTTTGTGTTCCACTTTTATTTTACCGAACACACCCCCTTACCCGCCCCCTCCCTACCCAATGCACTATGTTGTTGTTTCTTGGTTTGTGTTGCGAGTTATTCCCTAGGTGCTTATCGGATCGTGCCGCAGAAGAAGTG